>NZ_BAABDO010000009.1:0-114599 GCF_039539665.1 Actinomadura keratinilytica | reverse complement strand
GTCTTCCTAAGCCCGCTTGGCCTCCGACTTCGTGGCGTCCACCGTGGACGACGGCGCCGGACGGCGCGTGGCGTCCACCGTGCGCGGCACCGGCCGCGTCGTCGGGCAGAAGCGCTGAGTCGGCGCGGACGGGCGCGTCGTCGGCGACGTGGGCCGGGCCGTGGCGTCGGCGCCCGTCGACGGGCGGGCGGGCGGCGTGGACTGCCGGAGGGTGTCCTTGGCCGCGACACCGGCCGCGTCGGCGACGTCCCCGGTGTCCATGGCCGACGTCACGCCGAGCCAGATGCCCGCACCCAGCAGTCCGGCGCCGACGATGCCCGCGACCGCCGCCGTGACCCGCCCGCGCGGACGCCCGGAACGCCCTTGTTCGCTCATATCACTCCTCGGGGTGAACAGGTTGACACCCCTAGAACCCGCGCGGTGCGCCGCGAGGTTGTCATGGCGCCGAGCTTTTTTCGGCGGGCGCGGGCGAGCCCCGGCAGCGCGACGCGGGGCGCCCGTCAGCGGGACGCGGCGGCGAGGGCCTCGGGCAGCAGCGCGGCCAGTTCGCGGAAGGCCCGGCCGCGGTGGCTGATCGCGTTCTTCTCCTCGGGGGCCAGCTCGGCGGTGGAGCGGGTCTCGCCCTCGGGCAGGAAGATCGGGTCGTAGCCGAAGCCGCCGGTGCCGCGCGGGGCGTCCAGGATGCGGCCGCGCAGCCGGCCCTCCACGCAGTGCTCGGCACCGCCGGGCAGCACCAGCGCGGCGGCGCAGACGAACGCGGCGCCGCGGTGCGGCGCGGGCACGTCGGCGAGCTGGTCCAGCACCAGGTCGAGGTTGGCGCGGTCCTTGTCGCCGGCCGCGTCGCCGAACCGGCCGGACCAGCGCGCCGACAGCACGCCGGGCATGCCGTTCAGTGCGTCCACGCACAGTCCGGAG
Organism: Actinomadura keratinilytica; assembly: GCF_039539665.1. Taxonomy (NCBI): domain Bacteria; kingdom Bacillati; phylum Actinomycetota; class Actinomycetes; order Streptosporangiales; family Thermomonosporaceae; genus Actinomadura; species Actinomadura keratinilytica. Next base: position 113,684 of record NZ_BAABDO010000009.1, on the reverse strand, counting down.
TCGTCGGCGACGGCGGGCAGGCCGGTGTGCGCGGCGATCGCGCGGGCCTTGAGCAGGGCGTTGCCCGCGAAGCTGGACTCGGTCTCGGCGACCTCGGGGGCGCCGGGGAACTCGGCCAGGCCGACGACCTCGACACCGGAGCCGTCGGCCGAGCGCAGATCGGCCAGGATGGCGCGCAGTTCGGCGATCTTCCCGGCATTGCGGGTGGCCAGCACGATCCGGGTCATCGGCCGAGCACCTCGCGCTGCAGGGCGGTCAGCTCGGCGCAGCCGCCGGCGGCCAGGTCGAGCAGGGCGTCGAGTTCGGCGCGGTCGAACGGGCACCCCTCGGCGGTGCCCTGCACCTCCACGAACCGGCCGTCGCCGGTGCACACCACGTTCATGTCGGTCTGCGCGGCGACGTCCTCCTCGTAGCACAGGTCGAGCCGGGCCTCGCCGTCGATGACGCCGACGCTGACCGCCGCGACGGAGCCGATCAGCGGCTCGCCCTTGGTCAGGCCGCGTTCGCGCATCCAGGCGACGGCGTCGGCGAGCGCGACGTACGCGCCGGTGATGGCGGCGGTGCGGGTGCCGCCGTCGGCCTGCAGCACGTCGCAGTCGAGCTGGACGGTGTTCTCGCCGAGCGCCTTGTAGTCGACGCAGGCCCGGATGGACCGGCCGATCAGCCGGGAGATCTCCTGGGTGCGGCCGCCCAGCCGGCCCTTGACCGACTCGCGCTCGTTGCGGGTGTTGGTGGCGCGCGGCAGCATGGCGTACTCGGCGGTCACCCAGCCGAGGCCGCTGTCGCGGCGCCAGCGCGGCACCGAGTCCTGCACGGAGGCCGCGCACAGCACGCGGGTGCCGCCGAACTCGATGAGCACCGAGCCCTCCGCGTGGTCGAGCCAGCCGCGCTGGATGCGGACGGGACGGAGCTGGTCTGGTGCGCGATCGTCGGGGCGTGCCATGGGGACCACCCTAGTCCCCAGGCGCGTCACAGATCGTAGACGGCGCCCACGTGGGCCAGTTCGATGGTGCCCGCGTAGGTGCTGGACTTGGCCTCGGCGAGCGAGCGGTTGGCGTCGTTCCAGGGCACCAGGTGGGTCAGCACGAGCCGGCGGGCGTCGGCCCGCGCGGCGTGCTCACCCGCTTCGCGGGCGGTGAGGTGCAGGTCGTCGGGCAGATCGGGCTGCTCCAGGAAGGACGCCTCGCACAGGAACAGGTCGGCGTCGCGGGCGAGTTCGACGAGCGCGGCGGACGGCCCCGTGTCGCCCGAGTAGGCCAGGACCTTGCCGTCGTGCTCGACGCGGAAGGCGTACGCCTCGACGGGGTGCGGCATGAGCGCGGTGGTCACGCGGAACGGCCCGATCTCGAACGGGCCGCGCAGCAGCGGGCGGAAGTCGAACGCCTCGGCCATGCCCGGGTCGGGCTCCAGATCGTAGGCCTTGGCCATGCGGGCCGCGGTGCCCTCGGGTCCGTAGACGGGGATGCGGGGCACCGGGCCCTCGGGACAGTACTTGCGCGCGACCCAGTAGCCGCACAGGTCGAGGCAGTGGTCGGCGTGCAGGTGCGACAGGCATACGGCGTCGATGTCGTAGAGGCCGTGGTAGCGCTGCAGGGTGCCGAGTGCTCCGCTGCCCAGGTCCAGCAGCAGCGAGTAGTCCTCCGCCTGGATCAGATAGCAGGACGCGGGGCTTTGCGGCCCCGGGAAGCTGCCGGAGCAGCCGATCACAGTGACCCGCACGCTCACTCCTCCTCTTGTGTCCCCGAGGAATCAGGTGGTCAGAGCCTTGTTCGCGGTGGGCTCCACGAGACCGATCTCCGGGCCCAGGAACCGGCGGCCGAGCGCCGCGAACACGGCCGGGTCACCGGTCGCGCGGAACCGGTGGACGGGCGGGGGCACGGCCTCCGCCCGGGCCAGCCCCTTGTCGTGCAGCACTCGATAGACGTCCTTGGCGGTCTCGTCGGCACTTGAGACCAGTGTGACCCCGTCTCCCACGACATACGAGATGACGCCGGTAAGCAATGGGTAGTGGGTGCACCCAAGGATGAGGGTGTCGCAGCCGGCGTCGATGATGGGCCGCAGGTATTCGCGCGCCACCTCCAGCAGTTCGTCGCCCATGGTCACCCCGGACTCGACGAACTCCACGAAGCGGGGGCAGGCGGCGGCGGTCAGCTCGATGTGCGGGGCGGCGGCGAAGGCGTCCTCGTAGGAGCGGCTGGTGACCGTCGCGCGGGTGGCGATCAGCCCGACCCGGCCGTTGCGGGTGGCGCGGGCGGCCCGCCGCACCGCGGGGTTGATCACTTCGACGACCGGCACGTCGTAGCGTTCGCGGGCGTCGCGCAGCATCGCCGAGCTGGCGCTGTTGCAGGCGATGACCAGCATCTTCACGCCCTCGTCCACCAGCTGGTCGAGCATCTCCAGGGCGAAGGCGCGCACCTGCGCGATGGGTCGCGGCCCGTACGGCTGGCGCGCCGAGTCGCCGAGGTAGACGATCGATTCGTTCGGCAGCTGGTCCAGGATGGCGCGGGCCACGGTCAGCCCGCCGAATCCGCTGTCGAAGATCCCGATCGGCGCGTCAGACATGAGACTCAAGGCTAGGCGAATGCGCGCCGCCGAGGCGCGTCATGCGTCGGACATCACACGGTCACATGCTCGAAACCGCCGTGTGCGCGCCGCGCGCCCCATCCTTGCGATCTTCGGCGTGTCCCGCGCCGGCGGCGCCGGCCGCCGATCACGCGGTCGCCGCGGCCCGGCGGGACGGGCGGCCGACGCGGGCGAGCTGGCGGCCCTGCGCGACCAGGCGGCCCGCCGAGTCCCAGACCTCGACCTCCTCGTCGAACCAGCCGCCGGCGACCAGGCGGCCGCCGCCGTGCAGCGCCAGCGGGCCGGGGGCCGGGACGGCGCGCATGTGCCAGGTCATCTCGACGGTCGGGGCCCAGCCCTTGGCGCCGGTGTTGAGGACGACGGGCGGCAGCGCGTCCACGGCCAGGGCCAGGACGAACGCGTCGGGTTCATGCGGGTCGCGCAGCCGGAACCAGGCGCGGCACTCGGGCCGTCCGCTGGGCCGCCCGTCCAGCCAGCCGAGCGTGGCGGGGTCGAAGTGCATCTGCACCTGGTCGGCGAAGCCGCGGTCGCGGTCGCCCGCCGCGAAGTGGGTGCACCGCTCGATCGGCGGCAGCGGGGGTGCGGGCGGCTCGCCGAGCCAGTCGGGTTCGCCGTCCGGGTCCAGGTCGGCGGTGGTGATCAGGGCGTCCACGGCGACCTGCCCGTCCTGGACGAGGCTGACGCGGGCGGCGCTGGCGGTGCGGCCGGCCTTGCGCGGCTCCACCAGCACCTCGGCGGGGCCGGGCTTGGCGACCCGCAGGAAGCTCGCGGCGGTGGCGACGGGGTGGCGGTGCGGGGCGGCGTCGACGGCGGCGCGGGCCAGCACCGCCATCAGGTAGCCGCCGTTGAGGGCCTCGGCGAACCCGAAGGCGCCGTCCAGATCGATGCGGTACCTGCCCTCGGCCACCCGGGTGACCGCCGTCGCGTCGCCGAACCTGCTCATCCGCCCTCCCGGCCGCCGCCTGCCCGAGATCCGTGCCGACGCGCGGCCGGAACGGATCTAGAATCACGTTCGAGTACGAACTCTATCCCCCGGGGCAGCCGTCACCGGCCCCGGCAGGGGCGGCCGGAACGGATCGGGCACGCAAGTTGCGGTGCAACGGACGGCGCGCCGGCCCCCGGCGGGCCGGCCGCCGTCAGGCCCAGAGCTGGCCTTCGAGACGCTCCTCGGCCTCCTCCAGCGTGCCGGAGTACGCGCCCGTCGACAGGTACTTCCAGCCGCCGTCGGCGACGATGAACACGATGTCGGCCCGCTCCCCCGCCTTGACCGCCTTGGCGGCCATGCCGAGGGCGGCGTGCAGGGCGCCGCCGGTGGAGATGCCGGCGAAGATGCCCTCCTGCTCCAGCAGCTCGCGGGTGCGGCGCAGCGCGTCGGCCGACCCCACCGAGAACCGGGTGGTCAGCACGCTGTCGTCGTACAGCTCGGGGACGAACCCCTCGTCGATGTTGCGCAGCCCGTACACCAGCTCCCCGTACCGGGGCTCGGCCGCGACGATCTTGACGTCGGGGCGCTGCTCGCGCAGGTACCGGCCGACGCCCATGAGCGTGCCCGTGGTGCCCAGCCCCGCCACGAAGTGGGTGACCGTCGGCAGGTCGGCGAGGATCTCCGGGCCGGTCGTCTCGTAGTGGGCCTGCGCGTTGGCCTCGTTGCCGTACTGGTAGAGCATCACCCAGTCGGGGTGCTCGGCGGCCAGGCCCTTGGCGACGCGGACGGCCTCGTTGGACCCGCCCGCCGCCGGGGAGAGGATGATCCGCGCCCCCCACATCTCCAGCAGCTGGCGCCGCTCGGCGGAGGTGTTCTCCGGCATCACGCAGACCATGTTGTAGCCGCGCAGCCGGGCGACCATGGCCAGGGAGATGCCGGTGTTGCCGGAGGTGGGCTCCAGGATCGTGCAGCCCGGGGTGAGCAGGCCCTCCTTCTCCGCCTTGGCGATCATCCAGAAGGCGGGCCGGTCCTTGACCGAACCGGTGGGGTTGCGGTCCTCCAGCTTGGCCCACAGCCGCACCTCGGGGCTCGGCGACAGCCGGGGCAGGCCGACCAGCGGGGTGCGGCCCACGGAGTCCAGCAGGGAGTCGAAACGCATCGGCACGGCGTCCCGGGGTCAGCCGCCGGCGACGGCCGGCAGGATGGTGACGTTGTCACCGTCGGCGACCTTGGTGTTGAGACCGTCGATGAAGCGCACGTCCTCGTCGTTCAGGTACACGTTGACGAACTTGCGCAGCCCCTTGTCGTCCACCAGCCGCTCGCGCAGGCCCGGGTGGCGGGAGTCCAGGTCGGAGAACAGCTCGTCGAGCGTGCCGCCCTTGCCCTCCACGGCCTTGGCGCCGCCGGTGTAGTTGCGCAGGATCGTCGGGATCCGGACCTCGATCGCCATCGCGATGATCTCCTTCGGGTCGTGTCTGTCTGCGGGGGGCCGGCCCCCGCGCCCCCGAAAGGGCTCTCCGCCCGAGGCTTCACAACCGGGCGGGAGGCGGGGGAATTCCAAGGCGGGATCAGGCGCGTCAGCGACAGTCGTAGACGACCTCGGCGCGCGAGTGCCCGAACAGGAAGCTCTGCACGGGACAGGGGGACGCGGCACCCCGCGGGAACCCGGAGAGCGCGAAGCGGGACGCCCGCGGCGGTGCCGGCGCGCCGACGGCCGACGGGAAACCGGCCGGCGCACGGCGCACGGCGCCCGGCCACGACCGCCCGCTCGTCCACATGACGGCCAGTTTACCGGCCGTGTCCGGGGCGCCGATCAGCCGCCCGGCGCGCCCGCCCGCCCCGCGGCCCGCTCACTCGTAGCTGTCGACGATCTTCACTTCCTCTTCGGTGACCTCGCCGTCCACGATCCGGAAGGAACGGAACTCGATCTCCTCGGGGTCGCGCGTGGACACCAGCACGTAGTGCGCGTTCGGCTCGGAGGCGTAGGACACGTCGGTGCGGGACGGGTACGCCTCGGTGGCGGTGTGCGAGTGGTAGATGACCACCGGCTCCTCGTCCCGGTCGTCCATCTCCCGCCACACCTTCAGCTGCTCGATGGAGTCGAACCGGTAGAACGTGGGGGAGCGCTCGGCGTTGGTCATCGCGATGAACCGGGTCGGCCGGTCCGAGCCGGCCGCACCGGCGATCACACCGCAGGCCTCGTCGGGGTGGTCGGCGCGCGCATGCGCAACGATCTTGTCGACCAGGGCACGCTCGATCGTCAGCATGCCCCGAAGGCTACCCGCCGCCGCGGGCCGCACCGGCCGCCGCCCCGCCCGCGGCCCGCGCCGCCGCCCGGGCAGGCGCCGCACGGCGCGAACACGGTGCGGACGCGGTCACCACACGGCGCGGACGAGGCTCTCCTGCAGCATGGTCAGCCAGTCGTAGGCGGCGTACATGGGCGTGCGCGGGTCGGCCGGGTCCAGTTCGGCGGCCTGCTCCTCCCACTCCTCGGTGATGTCGAGGCGGGTGCCGAGCGCCAGCCGCACGTCGTTGAGGGCCCGCAGCCAGACCTGCGCCTCCTCCTCGTCCAGGACCGGCCGCGGGCCCCGGTCGAGCGTCCGGAGGACCGTGCGGGCGGCCTCGCGCTTGCCCTCGCGCAGGCCCACCTCGGTGTAGCGCCGGAACTCGCCGGCCGCGCGGTCGTCCTCGCGGTAGCCGTCCGGGAACAGCCGCGCCAGCACCGGGTCGTCCGGCGGGGAGGTGCGTTCGGAGATGCCCACCGCGGCCAGCTCGTCGCCCGGGCCCGGCGCGTCCCGGTCCAGCAGCGCCAGCAGCTGCTCCATCAGCGCCCGGACCAGCGCCGCCTCCTCGGGCTCCAGGCGCACGCTGACGCCGCCGCCCTGGACCCTCTCGACCGCACTCATGGATCTCGATTCTCAGTCGTCTCGTTTCACCGTGGCCCACAGGCCGTAGGAGTGCAGGATCTCCACGTCCCGCTCCATCTCCTCGCGGGTGCCGTTGGCCACCACGGCCCGGCCCTTGTGGTGCACGTCCAGCATGAGCTTCTCGGCCTTGGACCGCGGGTAGCCGAACACGGTCTGGAACACGTATGTGACGTACGACATCAGGTTGATCGGGTCGTTCCAGACGATCGCCAGCCAGGGCCGGTCGGCGCTCTGGTCCTCTCCGACGTCCGGCCGTTCGAGCTCGACCGGCGCGGTTGCTGTGCTCATCGGCTCCTCACGTCTCCCTCGTATCCGCGGAGTCGATTCCGCCACCGCTTGCGATGCTATGCGCGATGCCGTCGGCCGTGTCCGCCGTGCGCCGCCGCGGGGCGCGGCGGCCCTCATCTCCATGGTGCACACACCGGGCCTTAAGGTTCCACTTGTGGACCTTGGTGACGGCACGGCCCTGCTGACCGACCATTACGAGCTGACGATGCTGCAGGCGGCGCTGCGCGAGGGCACCGCCGAACGCCGCGCGGTGTTCGAGGTGTTCGCCCGCAGCCTGCCGAACGGGCGGCGCTACGGCGTGGTCGCGGGCACAGGACGGCTGCTGGACGCGATCGAGCGCTTCACCTTCGACGCCGCCCAGCTGGAGTTCCTCACCGCCCACGGCGTGGTGGACCGGCCGACCGCCGAATGGCTGGAGAAGTACCGCTTCACCGGGAACGTCTGGGGCTACCCCGAGGGCGAGTGCTATTTCCCGGACTCGCCGATCCTGACGGTGGAAGGCACGTTCGCCGAGGCCGTCCTGCTGGAGACGCTGGTGCTGTCGATCCTCAACCACGACTGCGCGATCGCCTCGGCCGCGTCCCGGATGGTGCAGGCCGCGGCGGGCCGCCCGCTGATCGAGATGGGCTCGCGCCGCACCCACGAGCGGGCCGCCGTGGCCGCCGCCCGCGCCGCCTACATCGCGGGCTTCGCCACCACCTCCAACCTGGAGGCGGGCCGCCGGTACGGGGTGCCGACCGCCGGGACGGCCGCGCACGCGTTCACCCTGCTGCACGACAGCGAACGGCACGCCTTCAAGGCCCAGCTGGCCTCCCTCGGCGAGGGCACGACGCTGCTGGTGGACACCTACGACGTCGAACGGGCCGTGCGCACCGCCGTGGAGCTGGCCGGGCCGTCCCTGGGCGCGGTGCGCATCGACAGCGGCGACCTGGGGGTGATGGCGCGGCGCGTCCGCGAGCTGCTGGACTCGCTCGGCGCCACCGGCACCCGCATCGTGGTCACCGGCGACCTGGACGAGTACGGCATCGCGGCGCTGGGCACCGCGCCCGTCGACGGCTACGGCGTGGGCACGTCCCTGGTGACCGGGTCGGGCGCGCCCACCGCGTCCCTGGTCTACAAGCTGGTGGCGCGGTCCGACGGGCCGGGGCCGGACGCGCCGATGCGCCCGGTGGCCAAGCGGTCCGCGGGCAAGCCCACGCGCGGCGGCCGCAAGACGGCGATCCGCCGCATCGACGCGCACGGCACCGCGACCTGCGAGCTGATCACCACGGGCGGGCCGGCGCCGGGGCCGCGCGACCGGCTGCTGCACGTCCCGCTGATCGAGAACGGCGAGGTGGTGGGACGCGAGCCGCTGGCCGCCGCCCGCGAGCGGCACGCCCGCTCCCTGCGCGAGCTGCCCACGGCCGCGGTGCGGCTGTCGCGCGGGCAGCCCGCCATCCCGACCGAGTTCGTCGACGGCGACGTCCGCCCCCTGGCGTAACGTTCGCGTTGTCCGGGGACATACCGGGGGAACCTCATCGAGGAGCGCTCATGGGCAAGGCCCTGATCATCGTTGATGTGCAGATCGACTTCTGCGAGGGCGGCTCGCTGCCCGTCGGCGGCGGCGCGGACGTGGCCGCCGCGATCTCCGCGCACGTCGCCGCGCACCGGGACGAGTACGCCCACATCGTCGCCACCCGCGACTTCCATCTCGACCCCGGCGACCACTTCTCCGCCGCCCCCGACTTCGTCGACACCTGGCCGCCGCACTGCGTGATCGGCACGCCCGGCGCCGACTTCCACCCCAACCTGGACCTCGCCCCGATCGAGGTGGTGTTCAGCAAGGGGCGCACCGAGGCCGCCTACAGCGGGTTCGAGGGCGCGACCGACGACGAGGTGCCGCTGGACGAGTGGCTGCTCGGCCGCGGCGTGGACGAGGTCGACATCGTCGGCATCGCCACCGACCACTGCGTGCGGGCCACGGCCGTGGACGCCGCGCGCGCCGGGCTGCGCACCCGGGTGCTGCTCGACCTGACGGCGGGCGTGGCCAAGGACACCGTGGACCGGGCCCTGGAGGAGCTGCGCCGCGAGGGCGTCGAGCTCGTCGGCAGCCCCGTCGTGCGCGCCTGACCGGCCACCGCCGCCGCGGGCGCGGACGCAGGCGCTGACACGGCCGCGGCCGCCGCCGCGGGGGCGGGTGCGGCGGGCGGGTCAGAAGCGGCGCCGGGCCGCCCACTCGCGGATCTTGTCGATGCGGCGGCGGATGTCCTCGGCGCTGGCCTGGGCGATGGCGGGGCCGCCGCAGACCCGGCGCAGCTCGGCGTGGATCACGCCGTGCGGCTGCCCGGTGCGGTGGTTCCACGCGCCGACCAGCCCGTTCAGCTCCTTGCGCAGGGCGTGCAGGTCCTCGGCGGCGGTCCGGTCGGCGGCGCCGTCGGCGCGCGGGTCGCCGGTCTTCTTCTTGCGGCGGGCGCGCATCTGGTCGGCCTGCCGCTTGCGCAGCAGCGCGCTGACCTGCTCGGGCTCCAGCAGGCCGGGGATGCCGAGGAACTCCTCCTCCTCGACCGAGCCGGGCGTGGCCTGCATGCCGAACTCGCCGCCGTCGTACAGCACCCGGTCGAAGGTGGCGGACGCCTCGACGGTCTCGAAGGCGAACTCCTCCCCCACCGCGTCGGGGTTGTCGCGGCGCCGGTTGGCCTCGGCCAGCAGGTCGTCGTCGAGGCCGTCCTCGCGGATCGGCTTGTCGAGCACGTGGTCGCGCTCGGCCTCCATCTCGGCGGCGTGGCTCATCAGCGTCGGCACCGACGGCAGGAACACCGAGGCCGTCTCGCCGCGCTTGCGGGCCCGGACGAAGCGGCCGATGGCCTGGGCGAAGAACAGCGGCGTGCTGGTGGACGTGGCGTACACGCCCACGCACAGCCGCGGGATGTCCACGCCCTCGGACACCATCCGCACCGCCACCATCCACCGGTCGTCGTTCGCGGCGAACTGCTTGATCTTCTTGCTGGCGGTGGGGTCGTCCGACAGCACCACGGTGGCGCCCTGCCCGGTGACCGACCGCAGCATCGCCGCGTACGCCCGGGCCGCCTCGTGGTCGGTGGCGATGACCAGGCCGCCCGCGTCGGGGATGGCGCGGCGCAGCTCGGTGAGCCGCTTGTCGGCGGCGACCAGCACCTGCCGGATCCAGTCGCCCTTGGGGTCGAGCGCGGCCCGCCACGCCTGGGACATCTGGTCCTGGGTGAGGGGCTCGCCGAGGGTGGCGGTCAGCTCCTCGCCCGCGCGGGTGCGCCAGCGCATCTCGCCGGCGTACGCCATGAACAGCACCGGGCGGACGACGCCGTCGGCCAGGGCCGGGCCGTAGCCGTAGGTGTAGTCGGCGCGGCTGCGGCGGATGCCGTCGGGCCCCTCCTCGTACTGCACGAACGGAATCGGGTTGACGTCGGTGCGGAAGGGCGTGCCGGACAGGCACAGCCGCCGGGTGGCGGGCTCGAACGCCTCGCGCACCGCGTCGCCCCACGACAGCCCGTCGCCCGCGTGGTGCACCTCGTCGAAGATCACCAGGGTCTTGCGGGCCTCGGTGCGGTTGCGGTGCAGCGCCGGGCGGGCCGCGACCGTGGCGTAGGTGACGGCGATGCCGTGGAAGTCCTTGCCGACGCGGCCCTGGGCGTTCTGGAACTCGGGGTCGATCTTGATGCCGACGCGGCCGGCGGCCTCGGCCCACTGCCGCTTGAGGTGCTCGGTGGGGCACACCACGGTGACCCCGACCACCACGCGGCGGTCGAGCAGCTCGCGGGCCAGCCGCAGCGCGAAGGTGGTCTTGCCGGCGCCGGGCGTGGCGACGGCGAGGAAGTCGCGCGGTCCGGTGCCCCCGCCCGCGCTGAAGTACGCCTCCAGAGCCTGCTGCTGCCAGGCACGCAGGGACGAGGCGGTCCCCCAGGCGGCCCGCTCGGGGAAGGCGGGGGGCATGCTGGAAGCGGCGAAGGTGCTCACGGTCATCGAAGGCTACCCAGACTCACCGACAGACCGCGCCCCACCGCGCGCGGAAGCCGTCCGGCGCGACTCCCGGTACGCCGCCCACAACGTGCGCAAACGCCGCCCCTGATCAGCGGTGAACTCGCGCATGCAGTCGTCCCAGCCGTAGTTCATGAAATTCCGCACAGGGTCGCTGCCGGGCTCGGGGCAGGTGTCCTTGCTCCGCGGGCAGCCCTGGGCGGGCCACGCCTCGTACGGCGTGTCGTCCACGTCGTCGCCGGGCACCTCGCAGCCGTTCTCGAAGGTGTGGAACAGCCCGATCCAGTGCCCGACCTCGTGGACGACGGTGTAGCCGCGGTCGAAGTGCCGCAGGGAGCCGTTGGTCAGGCTGCGGTGGTCGACGATGACGCCGTCGTTGCCCGGTTCGCCGCGGTACCACTGGGGGAAGGTGGAGAAGCCCAGCACGTCGGTGCCGACGGCGGCGGTGAACAGGTTGAGGGTGCCGGGCCCGCCGCCGCGCAGGCGCTGCTTCATGGCCCGTTCGTGCGCGTGCGGGCGGGCGAACCACCCGGGCTGGACGGTGACGTCGAAGCTCTGGAGCCGGAACCGGATGCCGGTGTCGGCGCCGCCCCACCGGCCGCCGTAGGCGGCGTTGAGGGTGGCGACCTGCTGCTTGGCCCTGGCCCGCGACAGGCGCCCGTTGCGGCCGTCGGTCACCACGTGGAAGCGGACCGGGACGACGACCGTCCGGCGCCGCCACCGGGACTCCAGCAGCCGCTCGTCGTCGGTGCCGAACCGGGCGCGCAGGGTGCGGCGGTAGTCGTCCAGCATCGCCCGGACCTGGGCCGGTTCGAGGTCGGCGCGGTCGCGGACGGGCGGATCACCCGGTTCGCCGGGCTCGCCCGTGCGCCGCAGCGCGCCGCGTCCCGGCAGTGCGCGGCCGGGCGTGTCGTCGCAGCCCGGCCTCGTCGGCGCGGCCCGGCGGACGACCCGGGCATCGCCATACGCAAGAGACAGAATACAGAGAGTAACCACGAGTGGGCAGCAGAAGCCCCTGCCGAGCCGCTTCATCGATCCCCCGAAATCAGAAACTCATGATCTCGCGACCGGTCCGCCCGCCGACCGCGAGATCACGTCGTGCACGCCCGTGCGCCGCGCCGCCCGTCTCCCCCGGGCGGCGCGGCCGCGCTCACTCGTCCCCGTCGCCGCCCTTGGGCAGGGACTCGTAGATCTCCTTGCACTCCGGGCACACCGGATACTTCTGGGGGTCCCGGTTGGGCACCCAGACCTTGCCGCACAGCGCGATCACCGGGGTTCCGGTCACCGCGCTCTCGGTGATCTTGGACTTCTTGACGTAGTGGGCGAACCGCTCGTGGTCGCCGTCGCCGTGCGAGAGGTCCGGCCGGGTGTCGCTCTCGGGAAGGATCTTCGTGCTCACGTGGCCTCCTCGCCCAGCGGCTCCGAAGCCGCGTCCGCAGGGGTGCTGTGCTCATCGCGGCCGACCGGGCCGCTGCGGCCCGCCGACCGGGCTCGGCTGCGCGCCGCCGGGCGGCCCGTCGCCTCGCTCACCCCAACACCTTAATTGAGGGTCGGGTCGTCGGGGAAAGTGGAGACGAAGGCCAGGTCACCGCCCTGGCGGCGGAGCACCTCGCGCCACAGCCGGGAGGGGTCGCCGGCGAACACGTCGCCCGCCTCGGCCGGGACCACGTACCACGCGCCCTCCTCGATCTCCGCGAGCAGCTGCCCGGCCGACCAGCCGGAGTACCCGGCGAACACGCGCAGCTGGAGCAGTTCGGGCGCCAGCAGGCCGGGCGGGGCGTCCAGGTCCACCAGGCCCACCCGCGCCACCTCCGACGCGCCGTCCAAGGCGCGCCACCCCAGCGGCTCGCCCTCGCCGGGCAGCCGCGCCAGCGCCAGCGCGTTGTCCAGCGCCACCGGCCCGCCCTGGAACACCACCGACGGCCCGGTCACCAGTTCCGCCCACGGCGGCAGCACCCGGTCGACGGGGACCTCGGTCGGCCGGTTGAGGACGACGCCCAGCGTGCCGCCCTCGGCGTCGTGCTCGACCACCAGGACGACGCTGCGCCGGAAGTTGGGATCGTCCAGCTGCGGGGTGGCCACGAGCAGCTGCCCCACCCTTATGCCGTCTTCCATGGCAACCATCATGCGTTGCCCGGAGCCCCGGCGGCACGCCCCTCGCACCGTTAGCCTGTTACGCATCCCTATCGCCCGGGGTATCGGCAGAACGCGGGGCCGGGTTAAGAATGATCTACTCGGGATCGCCGAGCGCCGGGAACCAGCCGACGGGCCGGGAGGAACGCGATGCAGTTGCCGAGGGTCCTCATCGCCGCCGTATTCTTCGTCATCGGGTTGCTGCTCGCGCTGCCCTGGCTGACCGACATCACCGGGATCACCCGGACGTCGGCGCCCGCGGCGTCCACGACGTCTCCCAGCCCCGACGACTCGGGGAGCCCCGACCCGGGCGACTCGGGTTCGGGCAGCCCGTCGCCGTCGGGCACCCGGAGCGGGGGCGGCGGCGACGGCTCGGCCAGTCCCAGCCCGAGCCGGACGACGTCGTCGCCGAGCCCCAGCGCCTCGCCCAGCCCTAGCGCCTCGCCGAGCCCGACGCGCACCACGCGCACCCCCGCGCCGCTGAGCGTCACGTTCAGCACGTTGGACTGCCCCGACCGCACCGTCGAGGTGACCGTCCGCAACACCGGCCAGGGCACCGAGGACTACGCCATCGAGCGCAACGACGGGTCGGCCGCCGTGGCCGGCCGGCTCGGCCCCGGCGCGTCCCGCACCACCGAGCTCACCCTGCGCGAGGACCGCCGCACCCGCATCGAGGTCACCTGGCGCAACCGGCCGGTGCGGGAGCGGACCATCACCGCCGACTGCCGCCGCGGCACCCCCGCGCCGAGCCCGACCGACGAGCTGCCGTACACCGGCGCCGACTCCACGGTGCTGTGGGCGCGCGCCGCCACCGGCACCGCCGCCATGGTCACCGGCGCGATCATCTTCTGGTACGGCGGCATCTGGCCGCGGCGCCGCGAGCAGATCTTCGCCAAGAAGGGCGAGTGACGCGTCCCCGTCGCGGGCACCGTCCGGCGCTTCGCCCGGAAGCCCGCCCGGGCTTCCGGGCGGCGCCCGTCACGCCTCGGTGCGGGGGCGGCCGCCGGCGGCCTCCCGGACGGCGCCCGCGACGCGGTGGCTGACCTCCGGGTGGAACACGCTCGGCACGATGTAGTTGGGGCCGAGCTCCTCGTCGGTGACGACCTCGGCCAGCGCCTTGGCGGCCGCCAGCAGCATGTCCTGGGTGACGCCGCTGGCCTGGGCGTCCAGCAGGCCGCGGAACACGCCCGGGAAGGCCAGCACATTGTTGATCTGGTTGGGGTAGTCGCTGCGCCCGGTGGCGACCACCGCGGCGTGCTCGCGCGCCTCGTCCGGGGACACCTCCGGCTCGGGGTTGGCCAGCGCGAACACGATCGCGTCGTCGTTCATCGCGGCGATGTCGGCACCGGTCAGGATGCCCGGCGCGGACACCCCGATGAACACGTCGGCGCCCTTGACCGCGCCGCGCAGGTCGCCGGCGTAGCCCTCGGCGTTGGTGTGCTCGGCGATCCAGCGCAGCGACTCGTCCAGGTCGTCGCGGCCGGTGTGCACCGCGCCGCGGTAGTCGCACACCACCACGTTCTTGGCGCCCGCGTTCAGCAGCAGCCGCAGGATCGCGGTGCCCGCCGCGCCCGCGCCCGCCATCGCGATGCGCACCGCGCCCAGCTCCTTGCCGACCACGCGCAGCGCGTTGGTCAGCGCGGCCAGCACGCAGATCGCGGTGCCGTGCTGGTCGTCGTGGAAGACGGGGATGTCCAGCAGCTCGCGCAGCCGGGCCTCCACCTCGAAGCAGCGCGGCGCGGAGATGTCCTCCAGGTTGATGCCGCCGAACGCGGGGGCCAGGATCTGCACGGTCCGGACGATCTCGTCGGTGTCCTGGGTGTCCAGGCAGATCGGCCAGGCGTCGATGCCGGCGAACCGCTTGAACAGCGCGGCCTTGCCCTCCATGACCGGCAGCGCCGCCTCCGGGCCGATGTTGCCCAGGCCCAGCACCGCCGACCCGTCGGTCACCACGGCCACGCTGTTGCGTTTGACGGTCAGCCGGCGCACGTCCTCGGGGTTGCGGGCGATGGCCAGCGACACCCGCGCCACGCCCGGCGTGTAGGCCATGGACAGCTCGTCGCGGGTGCGCAGCGGCACCTTGGACTGCATCTCGATCTTGCCGCCCAGGTGCATGAGGAAGGTGCGGTCGCTGACCTTGTGGATGGAGATGTCGTCGAGCTGCTCCAGGGCGCCGACGATCTCCTCGGCGTGCTCGGTGTCGCGGGTGGCGATGGTGACGTCGATGCGCAGCGTCTCGTGCCCGGCGGTGTTGACGTCGAGGGCGGTGACGATGCCGCCGGCGTTCTCGACCACGTGCGTGATCTGGCTGACGGCCTTGCCACCGGCCGGCACCTCCAGCCGGACGGTGATGGAGTACGACACGCTGGGCACGCTGGCCACGACTGCTCCCTATAGCTGTGGGGTCCCTCTATTGCCGCCCCATCGTCCCATGTCAGGACGGTATGGGCGGTTCCGTCGCCCGGCCTGGCGGCGCCCCGCGGACCCGCCGCCTCGAAAACGCCAGGGCCGCGGCCGTGACGGGCCCGGCAACGGTGGGCTCGGGGACGCGGGTGCTGTCGGTCAGGAGGTGGTAGGGCCGCGGACCGGCGGGGTCGACCCCGTAGAAGTGCCACGCAGGCCGCCCGGGCGCGGTCATAGCCTCAGAGGATACGCTCAACATCGCGTCCGGAGGGCACAGACGTCGTGCTCTGCTATGCACGCCTTGGGCACTCCGGGGCCCGGCTCCCCGCCGCGTCCGCGCGGGCGCGCGCCGCTCCGCCGCCGGACCGGTGGCGCGTGCGGACCGCCCGGCGGGCGCCGGAGACGGCCGGGCGACGCCGGTCCGGCGCGCTCGCGACCGGGGTACTCGCGACCGGGGCGCTCGGAGCAGCCGCCCGGGGCGGCCGCCCGGAACGGAATGCCCGGACAGACCGCTCGGACAGACCGCTCGGACAGGCCGCTCAGAACAGGGCGGCCTGCAGGCTGCGGCGGGCCTTGCCGACCCTGGGGTCGTCCGGCGGCAGCAGCTCGAACAGCTCCACCAGGTGCTTGCGGACGGCGTCGCGGTCGTCGCCGGCGGTGCGCCGGACCGCGCCCAGCAGCCGGTCGAAGGCGGCGTCGATCCGGCCCGAGACGGCCTCCACGTCGGCGGCCAGCAGCTGCGCCTGGACGTCGTCGGGCTTGGCCTCGGCGTCCCGCAGCGCGCCCTGGGCGTCGACCCCGCGCACCCGCCGGCTCACCTCGACCAGCACCAGGCCGCGCTTGGCGCCCTCGTCGCGCGGGTTGCGGTCGAGGACCCGCTGGAACGCCGCCTTGGCGCCGTCCAGGTCGCCTCTCTGCAGGGCCTCCTCCGCCTCGCCGTACACCTGCCCGGCGGCGGACTCGCCCGTCGCGGCCGCACCGCCCGCGGGGGCCTCCGGCAGGATGCCCTCCTTGCGCAGGGCGTCGAACAGCTGGTCGAGGGCCTGGCGCACCTGCGGCTCGGGCGCGGCGCCGTTGAGGAACGGCAGCAGCTGCCCCCCGACCACCACGGCCACGAACGGGATGCCGCGCACGCCCATCTGCTGCATGTACGCGGCCAGCTGCGGGTTGGCGTCGATGTCGACCTTGGCCAGCACCCACTGGCCGGCCGCCTCGTTCGCCAGCTTCTCCAGGATGGGGCCGAGCTGCTTGCACGGTCCGCACCACTCGGCCCAGAAGTCGACCAGCACCGGAACGGTGCGCGACCGGTCGACCACTTCGGCGTTGAAGGTCTGGTCGGTGACGTCCACGACGTACGGGCCGCCGGCGGCGCCGTTCGCGGCGGCGCCGCCTCCCGCGGCCTCCGCGGCCGCCTGACGCTCCTGCTGCCGCTTCACGGCCGCCTGACGGGCACCCAGATCGATGGCCCCGTGCAACGAAAAGTCCCGAGAAGGCATGGGTCCATCCTGCCCCATCGCGGCCCCGCTCCGTGCGCCCGTCCGCTCCCAGCGGACCGCCCGGCGCGGCGCCCGCCGCCCGCGGCGGGTCCCGGCCGGTCCGCCCGCCGCCGGGAATCGGCGCCATTTCGATCAAAGGGGCGGCCGGGCGGACGATCGGCCCGGCGTTTTATCCGACATTTCGGCGGCCGTACGGGCGGTTCGCGCCGCGCCCGGCCCGGACAGAGCGGAACATTTTCCGAAGTCTCCTCTTGGTGCGCAGAGCAAAGAATCCAGGCCGTTCCGCACGGCAGCAAAAAGACGGCTGACAGCTATCGCCAAGCGTGGTTATAGTCACGATGTCGATGCATGGCGCGACGGCAAAGAGGCGCGCCGCCCGCCCCCGGGAGGGGTTCGGCGCGGGCGCGGCCGCGGCAGCGGAGGAGACGCCGACGGGCGTCGCGCCGCGGGGGCGGGGTCCCCGCGTTTTTCCGGCCGCACCGTCCGCCCGCGGGGACCGCCCCGCAGGAACGGCACGACGCGACAACGGGGGGTAGGAGTTTGATCGCGGAGCATTCCGCGATCGTGGCCCGAGGGATGGGAGTCCGCCGCGGGGGGCGGTGGCTCCTGCGCCCGGCGGCCTTCGGCATCGCCGGGGGCGTGACCGGGCTGGCCGGACCGCCGGGTACCGGTAAATCCACTCTGCTGGCCACGTTCGCGACACTGCGCAGACCGCAGGCCGGGGCGCTGCGGATTCTCGGCCGCGACACCGCCAATTGCGCGGATCTGCGTGCGGCCCGGGCGCGGATCGGTTATCTTCCCGGCCGATTCCACTGGGCGGACAATCTGACCGCCGCGGAGTTCGTCGCCTATGCCGCGTACTACAAAGGAATGCGCGGCACGGCCGTGCGGCCGGCGCTGCGGCGTTTCGACATCGCCGACACCGCGGCCACCGAACTGGCGCTGCTGCCGCCCGATGTGCGGCTGCGCGCGGGGCTGGCGGCGACCTGCGTGCACGAGCCGGAGCTGGTGCTGCTGGACGACCCGCTGGGCGTGGCGTCCGCGCGCCGCGGCGCGCCGGCCCGGGGATCGTCCTCCCGGCGGGGCGGCGGGGCGCACGCCCGCGCGGATGCCCGTGCGGATGCCCGCGCCCCCTACGGCGACCCGGCCGACCCGGCCGACCCGGATCTGGCGGACCTGGCGGAGCTCATGCCGCTGCTGCACTCGCTGGCGCCCACGGTCGTCATCACCGCACCCGCCCCGCAGCTCCTCACCGGGTGGTGCGACCGGCTGCTCGCCCTGTCGCGGGGGCGCATCACGGACCTGCCGACGCGGTCGCACCGTCCCGTCCCCGGCTCCGGCGTGGGCGCGCCGCCCGCACCGGCCGGCGCCTCCCGGGCGTCCCGGACGGAGGCGCCACGCGACCGCGTTCCACGGCAGCCCTTGAGGACGGGCGCCGGTGTCTGAGCTCGGCCGCGTGTCCGAGCTGGGACGGGTGCTGCGTCTGGACGCCCGCCGCACCGCGCTGCTGCTGGCCGTACCGGCGCTCACCGCCATCGGCACGGTCACCGCGTGGCTGAGCCTCGGCCCCAACGTCGGCTACTGGGACAACTCCGTGGTGGCCCTGGTCAACACGGTCCGCGTCCTGGGCCCGGCGGCGGCGGCGCTGGCGGCGTGGGCGGCCCTGCGGGAGCGCAGGCTCGACTTCCTGCGCGACCTCACCACCCGGTCCCCGGCCACCGGCGCGTTGCACGACCTGGCGCTGCTGGCGGCGGCGGCGCTGGCGGCGTACGGGACGGTGACCGTCGTCATCGCGGCGGAGACGCTGATGCGCGGCGAGGCGGGCCGTCTCCACCCCCTCGGGGCGGTGGCGGGGGCGGCGGCGCTCGTCCTGCACGTGGTGCTGGGCTACCTGGCCGGACGCCTGTTCCCCCGTCCCCCGACAGCCGTGGCCGCGGCCGCGGTGACGTGCCTGTGGGCGGTGTCGCGTCCCCCCGGCTCGTCGTGGTGGAGCCTCCTGCCGCCCGCGGCGCTCCCCCAGGTGCCCTTGTTCACCGGTCTGCGCACGCGTGTGCTGGCCGACCAGACGCTGTGGTCGCTGGGGCTGATCGCGGCACTGGTGCTGGCGTACGTGGGGTGGGCCACCCGGCGCGCCGCGGTCGCGGTGCCGGTGGCCGCCGCCCTGGCGCTGACCGCGGTGGGCACCGCCGGGCTGCGTTCCTCCCACGGGCAGGCGGCGGCTCCCGCGCCCGTCGCGCTCGCCTGCCGGGAATGGCCCCTGACCGTCTGCGTCCACCCGGCGTTGCGCGACGCCCTGCCCGCCCTGTCCAACGCGGCGACCCCGCTGGCGGCCCGGCTGGCGGGCACCCCGTCCGCGTTCAACCGCGTCGAGCAGCGGCCCGAACGGGAGCCCGCGCGCGTCGCGGGCGGCGTGGCCGTCGTCCACCTGAGGGACCTGTCCCCGGGCTTCGAGGCGCGCGCGGTACGGCAGATCCAGGACGCCCTGGTGGACGGGCGGGCGTGCGCGGCGTCCCTCGACCCCGCGGCCGCCGAGTACCGCGCGCTGGTGGACGCCTGGCTGCTGGGGCGCGAAGCGCCGGCCATCTCCGACCGGGCGGCCGCGCGGCGCTTCCGCGCCTGGCGCGAGGAGACGCGCCGCGCCTGGCTGCGCCGCCACTACACCGACTACCGGCACTGCGCGCTCGGCCCCGGGCACTTCCGGCCGTCCTCGGCGCGCCCCGGCCTCACCCGCCGCGGCCTCACCCGCCGCGGCCTCACGCGCCGCGACTTCGCACGCCCCTATCAGACGCGGCCGTCGCGCCGGGCCGTCGTCCATCCCACGCGGACCATGGCGCGTCCCGGTGTCGCGCCCCGCACCTACGGCGGCACGCGCTAGCCGGAGGCTCAGGCGGCCTCCTTGGCCGGCGCGCCCTTGCCGACGGGCCGGATCCAGAACCGCTCGACCAGGAACGGGGCGACCGGCAGGACCGCGGCGGCCAGCGCGAGGACCGTGCGCCCGAGGTTCCAGCCGAGCTGCTCGCGGGCCATGACGGCCAGGCCGATGTAGGCCATGAACAGCACGCCGTGGATGGGGCCGACCACGGACACGCCCTGGGGCATGTCGCCCATGTGCTTGAGCGGCATGGCGATCAGCAGCAGCACCAGGAACGAGATCGCCTCGGCGATCGAGACGATGCGAAGAGCACGCACGATGTCCACGTCCGGCCAACGTTCCGACCCGGCCGCCGGGTTTCGGCCGCGGCTATGGTCCCGATCACAGCCGTCCGGGCGGCCCGTGAGGCGATACCGGGCCGTAGCGGGGTGATCTTGGGGGCGCGCCGGGAATGTCCTGTGCATGGCACGCTCGGAGCCCCCCTCGGACATCAAGGACGTCCCCGCGTCACGGCCGGCCGCCGCCCCCGGGAGCGCGTCCCGGCGCGGCATCGGCACGTCCGTGCTGCTCATAGTGGCGACCGTTGCGGTGGTGCTGGTCGCCCAGCAGGCGCTGCGCCTGCTGCCCGGGTCTCTCAACCCCTTCGAGGAGGAGACCAAGGACCGCAGCGGCCCGGTGCTGCTGCAGTCCATCCGCGACCTGTCCCGCTACGAGGCCGCCAGCGGGAACTTCCAGGTCATCGTGGACCTGGAGAAGGACGCCAAGTTCCTGCCCAGCGCCGTGCGCGGGTCCCGCACGCTGTTCGTCGGGCAGGGCTCGGTGAGCGCCTACGTCGACTTCTCCCGGCTCGGCTCGGGCGCCATCACCGTCAACGCCGACCGGACGGCCGCCACCGTCCGGCTGCCGCGCGCCCAGCTCGCCGGTGCCGCCCTCGATCCCGAGCACAGCCACGTGTTCGCCACCGAACGCGGGCTGATCGACCGGCTGGGCGACTTCTTCAGCGGCAGCCCCAACGACCAGCGGCAGCTGTACGTGCTGGCCGCGCAGAAGATCCAGGAGGCCGCGGCGCAGAGCGGGCTGCGCGAGCGCGCCGACCAGAACGCCAGGCTCATGCTGGAGAACATGCTGCGCGCACTGGGCTTCCGGACCGTGAGCGTCCAGACCGCCGCGCAGTGACATGCTCCGGCCCATGCCGCCGGCAGTGGCGGCATGGGCCGTTCCCGCTCTTCAGGCCGGCGCTCTTCAGGCCGGCGTCAGGAGGCGGGGACGCGCACGATGAGCGCGTCGCCCTGCCCGCCGCCGCCGCACAGCCCCGCGGCGCCGACGCCCCCGCCGCGCCGCTTCAGCTCGTGGGCCAGGTGCAGCACGATGCGGGCGCCCGACATGCCGACGGGGTGGCCCAGCGCGATGGCGCCGCCGTTGACGTTGACCTTCTCGGGGCCGACGCCCAGGTCGCGCATGGACTGCACGGCGACCGCCGCGAACGCCTCGTTGATCTCGATGAGGTCCAGGTCGGCGACGTCCAGCCCCTCCCTGCCGAGCGCGTGCTTGATCGCGTTGGCGGGCTGGGACTGCAGCGAGTTGTCCGGCCCGGCGACATTGCCGTGCGCGCCGATCTCGGCCAGCCACGGCAGGCCCAGCTCCTCGGCCTTGGCCTTGGACATCACCACGACCGCGCAGGCGCCGTCGGAGATCTGCGACGACGACCCGGCGGTGATGGTGCCGTCGGCGGCGAACGCCGGGCGCAGCCGGGCCAGGGTCTCGACGGTGGTGTCGCCGCGCACGCCCTCGTCGGCGGTGAACAGCACCGGGTCGCCCTTGCGCTGCGGGATCTCCACGGGGACGATCTCGGCGTCGAACAGCCCGTTCTTGATCGCGTCGGCGGCGCGCTGGTGCGAGCGGGCGGCGAACTCGTCCTGCTCTTCGCGGGTGATGCCGAGCCGGGCGTTGTAGCGGTCGGTCGACTCGCCCATCGAGACGTGGTCGAAGGCGTCGGTGAGCGCGTCGAAGGCCATGTGGTCCAGGACCTCGATCGACCCGTACTTGTAGCCGCCGCGCGACTTCGGCAGCAGGTGCGGCGCCCGGGTCATCGACTCCATGCCGCCGGCCACCACGATGTCGAACTCGCCGGCCCGGATCAGCTGGTCGGCCAGCGCGATCGCGTCCAGCCCGGACAGGCACACCTTGTTGATGGTGATCGACGGGACGTTCATCGGGATGCCCGCCTTGACCGCGGCCTGCCGGGACGGGATCTGCCCGGCGCCGGCCTGCAGCACCTGGCCCATGATCACGTACTGCACCCGGTCACCGGTGATCCCGGAGCGCTCCAGCGCCGCCCTGATGGCCAGGGCGCCGAGGTCGGCTGCGGTGAAGTCCTTCAGCGATCCCATCAGGCGGCCGATGGGGGTGCGCGCTCCCGCGACGATCACGGATGAAACGGTCATGACAGGGGCCTCCACAGACGTCGGCGGCGACGTTTGTCACCATACCCAGCGGAACCCTTTCGACCTGGGGGCGGCCCCAGGCGACCGTCCGCCGGACGGACAGCCCGGACGGAGAGCGGAGGAGAGCGCGCATGCTGACGCGTATAGACCACATCGGCATCGCCTGCCACGACCTGGACGCGACGGTGGAGTTCTACCGGTCCACCTACGGGTTCACCGACGTGCACTTCGAGGTGAACGAGGAGCAGGGCGTCCGGGAGGCCATGCTGAAGATCAACGACACCGGGGACGGCGCGGCCAGCTACCTGCAGCTCATCGAGCCGATCCGGGACGACTCCCCGGTCGCCAAGTGGCTGGCCAAGAACGGCGAGGGCGTGCACCATATCGCCTTCGGCACCGACGGCGACGTCCAGGACGAGGCGGACGGCATCGCGGGCAAGGGCGTCCGCGTGCTGTACGAGGCGCCGCGGCGCGGCTCCATGGGCTCGCGCATCAACTTCCTGCACCCCAAGGACTGCCACGGGGTGCTCACCGAGCTGGTCCAGAAGAAGTCCTGAGGGCGCCGGGCCGCCTGCGTCCGCGCGCACGCGCGGGCACGGACGCGGGCATGGGACGCGGGCATGGACTGCGTGTGTACGCGGCGCGGACGCGGGCGGAGCGGCGAGGGGTCGCGGGGGTGCGCACGGGCGGTGCCGCGTTTGGGACGCGGCGGACGGGAGTGATGTTCGACCGAACCCGCAGATCGTGATGTGTTCGATATCACCCGGCCGGAACGGGGGCCGCTGCGCTCGATTCTGTGACGATTCGACCACGTTTGGTGTATTTGGAGGGTAGACGCCCACGTATCCGGGGCAGCACGGGACGCAGCGACAAATACGACAAACTACGCAGCGCGTTAAGATGAGCCCCCAACACGGCAGTGGCGGGAGTACGCTTCTTCCGCCGGAAGAGGTCTGGGGCCCGCGCGCCCGTTCAGCCAGGCGATCAACCGGTTCCGGAACCCCACGTAGCCCCGTCACATCAGGATTGAGCCCTATGCAGTCCGACATCGACGCCCAGCTCAGCAACTTTTTCGAAGACACGCCCCCGCGCGAGTTCGACGTGGTGCTTCGCGGCTACGACCGGCACCAGGTCGACGAGCACATCAAGGCGCTCGACAACGAGGTCCGCCAGGCCCGCGAACAGACCCAGGCCCTCCAGCGGGAGCTGTCGGACGCGCATCGCCAGCTGCAGGAGCAGGAGCGGCCGACCTACTCCGGCCTCGGCGCCCGGATCGAGCAGCTGCTGCGGCTCGCCGAGGAGCAGGCCACCGAGCTGGTGCAGGCCGCCCGGTCCGAGGCCAACGAGATCAAGGCCGCGGCCAAGGTGGACGCCGCCGAGCTGCGCGCCACCGCCGAGAACGACGCGGCCGAGCTGCGCGCCACCGCGCAGCGCGAGTGCGACGACATGCGCAGCGCCGCCGAGCGCGAGGCCGAGGAGACCCGCACCGCGGCCCGCCGCGAGGCCGACGAGCTGACCTCCACCACCGAGCGCGAGGTCGCCAAGCTGCGCGCCACCGCCGACCACGAGGTGGCCGAGAAGCGCGCCGCCGCCGAGCGCGAGATCGCCAAGCTGCGCACCACCACCGAGCGCGAGGTGGCCCAGCTGCGGGCCTCCACCAAGCGCGAGCGCGACGAGATCCTCACCACCGCCAAGCGGCAGGCCGACGAGATGCGCGCCCAGGCCCAGCGGATCCTGGAGGAGAGCGAGGCCCAGCGCGCCCAGGCCGAGGCCGAGTTCGAGATCCAGCTCGCCGCCCGGCGCGAGGAGGCCGACCGGCAGGACGCCGAGCGGCACGCCGCCGCCCAGGCCGCCACCCAGAAGCTGGTCGCCGAGGCCGAGCAGCGCGCCGCCTCCGCCGAGCAGCGCGCCGCCAAGGCCACCCAGCAGGCCGAGCAGACCCGGCGCGAGGCCGACCAGCACGCCAAGCAGCTCATGGCCAACGCGCGCAAGAACTCCGACCAGGTCATCGCCGAGGCCAAGGCGCAGGCCGAGCAGCTGCTCGCCGAGACCAAGGCCGAGGCCGACCGCATCCGCACCGCGGCCCAGCGCCAGGTGGACGAGCTGACCCGCCAGCGCGACAGCATCACCAGCCACCTCAACCAGCTGCGCCAGCTCATCGGCGGCGTCGCCCCGGCGATGGGCGCCCCGGAGGAGATCGCCGCCCCGGCGCCCAAGCCGGAGCTGTCGGCCTCCGAGCCGGCCAAGCCCGCCAAGGCCGCCTCGTCCCAGGGCCAGCAGGCCGCGCAGGCCAAGCAGCAGCCCGCCAAGAGCCAGGCCAAGAAGTCCGACGAGGAGGACGAGGACTGGTGGCAGGAGTGACCGTCCGGTCCTGACCCTGCGACCGGGCCCGAGCCCGCGACCCGCGAAAAGCCTGGAGGCGCCGCGCTGCCTCTAGGCTTTTCGTCGTGTGAGCGGGTGTTCGCGCAAGGCCCGTCGCCCCGCGCGGGCGCCGACGTCCCGCGGGTATCGGCCCGACTGAGCAGCCCGACCGAGCAGAAGGAGAGCGGCGTGCCCGACCAGACGCCACACGACGACCGGCCGGCGCCTTCCGCGGACCAGGGCGGCGACCGGAGCGAGCAACCGCCGCTCCCCTCGCCCCGCCCGGCCCCGCCCGGCCGTGCCTCCTCCTCCGGCGCGCAGGCCGGAGCGGAGTCCGAGGCATCGAACGGCGGCACCGCGACCAAGACGGCCTCCGCCGGCGACACGAAGACCGGCGACACGAAGACCGGCGACACGAAGACCGGCGACACGGAGACCGGCCGCACGGAGACCGGCGGCGACGCCGAACCCGACAGCGGCTCGGAGTCCGGCGACGAGGCGGAGTCCGCGCCGGCGGCGCCCGCTCCCGCACAGGCCGCCCGACCCGGCGCGGACGGCGCCGACGGGAGCGCGGCGCTGCCGGATCCGGTCACGGACGTCGCCGTGCGCCGGCGGGAGGCCGGGGCGGACGAGAAGGCGCCGTTCGGGCGGCCCGGGCGGCCGCTGCGGCAGGCGCATCCGTTCGTGTTCGGCTTCACCGGGGCGCTCGGGGTGCTGACGGCGTGGCTGCTGGTCCAGGCCGTCATCAACGTGCGCCAGGTGCTGGTGCTGATCGTCGTGTCGATGTTCCTGGCGGTCGGGCTGAACCCGGCCGTGGAGGCGCTGCAGCGGGGCCGGCTGCCCCGCGGTGCGGCGGTCGGCCTGGTGTTCCTCGGCGTGGTGCTGGTGTTCGTCGGGGTCGGGTTCGCGGTCGTCCCGCCGGTCACCAACGAGGTCAGCAAGTTCGTCGACCACGTGCCCACCTACATCAGCCAGCTGCAGAGCAACCGGCAGATCCAGGAGTGGGACCGCCGCTACCAGCTGCTGGAGAAGGTGCAGGAGGCGGTGACCAACCCCAGCTTCGGGCAGGGCGCGGCGGGCGGCCTGGTCGGCGCCGGGCGGGTGGTGGTCAGCGGGGCGTTCAGCACGCTGACGGTGCTGATCCTCACCCTGTACTTCCTGGGCTCGCTGCCGACGATCAAGTCGTTCTTCTACCGGCTGGCGCCGCGCTCGCGCCGGGCCCGGGTGGCGCTGCTGGGCGACGAGATCCTGGCCCGGATCGGCGGCTATGTGGCGGGCACCGTCATGGTGGCGCTGATCGCGGGCACCGCCGCGTACATCTTCCTGAGCATCGTCGGGGTGCCGTTCGCGCTGCCGCTGGCCATCACGGTGGCGTTCACCGCGCTGATCCCGCTGGTGGGGGCGACGATCGGCGCGGTGCTGGTGAGCGTGGTGGCGTTCTTCGACGGCCTGGGCACCGGCATCGCCTGCGTGGTGTTCTTCGTGGTCTACCAGCAGGTCGAGAACTACCTGATCCATCCGCGGATCATGAAGCGGGCGGTGGACGTGCCGCCCGCGGTGACCATCATCGCCGCGCTGATCGGCGGCACGCTGCTGGGGTTCGTCGGCGCCCTGCTCGCCATCCCGACGGCCGCGGCGGTCGCGCTGATCCTCCGCGAGGTCATCCTCCCGCGCCAGGAGAGCCTGTGACGGGCCCCGGCGGGCCCCGGCGGCGGCTCAGCGGGCGGTGCGGGCCAGGGCGTCGGTGAACTCGGCGACGGCCTCGTTGAACAGCTCGGGCCGCTCGACGGCGCACAGGTGCCCGGCCTGCGGGACGACCATCAGCTCGGCGTCGGGCAGGGCGTCCGCCATGGCGCGCGCCTCGTCCTCGGTGGTCAGCGTGTCCTCGGCGCCGACCATGACCAGCGCCGGGACGGTCAGCTCCCGCAGCGTGGCGAAGGCGGGCCCGCGGGCGGCCATGGCGCGCTGGGCCCAGGCGGCGGCGGACGGCGGCGCCGACTGCACCAGGCCGCGCACCCGCCCGTAGACCAGCGGCCGCTGCCGCAGGGTGGTGGGGCCGACCAGGTGCGGCAGCACCTCGTCCAGCAGGACCTGGACGGTGCCGTCGCGGTCGATCCGCTCGGCCTGCCGCAGCCGCCGCTCGCGGACGGCGCCGGAGTCGGCGGAGGCGCGGGTGCCCGCCAACACCAGCCCCCGCACCATGTCGGGACGGCGGCGGCACAGCGCCATCGCCACGTACCCGCCCATGGACGCCCCGCCGATGACGGCCCGCGTGACGCCGAGGCCGCGCAGCGTGGCCGCCACGTCGTCGGCCATGGCGTCGATGGACGGCGCTTCGGCGCCGAGCAGGGAGCCGCCGAATCCGCGCAGGTCGGGGGTGATCACCCGGCACCGGGCGGCCAGCCCCGCGCGCTGCTCCAGCCACATCGCCGAGGACAGCGGGAACGCGTGCAGCAGCACCAGCGGTGTGCCGATGCCGACGTCCCGGGCGTAGAGCTGCACGGACATGGCGACGCCCCTCCCGTCCTCGACTCCGCGGCCGCGCGGCCTCAACACGGCGGTCAGGCAATCGTCGCCCCACGACGGCGGGCGTGGGGCGAAAATGGCCGCCACCGGCCGCCGGTGTGTGAACAATTGCCGCTTCGGCAGGTGCGGCAGCGCCGGCACGGCGTCAGTAGCGGGGGGCGCCCCGGCCGCGGTGCAGGCGGGGGCGGCGCCGCTCCCGGGCCTGCCAGCACGGCCGGTGCCAGTGCCGCCGGTCGTCGGCGCCGCCGCGTCCGTCGGCGGGCCAGGCGACCACGTGCGGCACGCCGGGCCGGATGAGCTGGTCGCAGCCGGGGCAGCGGTACGCCTTGACGGCGTTGGCCCCGGCGATGGCCTGCACGATCCACTCGCCGTCGCCGGACTCCTCGACGCGGCGGCCGAGCCCGAAGGAGGGAGCGCCGCCTCCGCCCCGACGGGGGCGTCCGGGGGTGGCGCGGCGGTTCTTCCGGGGGCTCATGGCGTCCAGGATAGGCGCGGGTCCGGCCGCTGCGGGGGCGTCACCGCAGGGTCCGCCGTCCCGCCCTGACGTGCTCCTCCAGCAGCGGGGACGGCGCGAGCGCGGCCTCGCGGGCCTCGGCGTACAGGGCGCGCAGCACCGTCACGGCGCGGTCGAGGCCGAGCCGGTCCAGGTCGGCGACGGGGCCCGCGGGGTAGCCGCAGCCGAGCGTCATCGCCGCGTCGATGGAGTCGGCGTCGGCGTAGCCCGCCGCGAGCATGGCGGCGGCGTCGTTGAGGTAGGGGAAGCGCAGGGCGTCCACGATGAACCCGGCCCGGTCGCGGCACCGCACCGCGGTCAGGCCGAGCGCGGCGACCAGGGCGGCGGCGCGGTCGGCCGTGCCGGGGCCGGTCAGCACGGTCGTGGCGATCTCCACCAGCGTGCCGCCGGGCTCGGGCAGGTGCAGGCCGACCGCGGCGCCGGGGCGTCCGGTGGCGGCGGCGTGCTCGACGACGGGGCCGGTGCCGGACGCGACGGCCAGCACGGCGTCCGGTCCGGCGGCCTCGCCGAGGGCGGCGAGCGGCGCGGAGGCGTCGGCGACGATCAGGTCGCAGTCGGCGAACGACGCCGGGTCGCCGGTCTCGATCCGGGCGAGGGCCGCCGAGTCGTCCAGCAGCGCGCGCAGGCCGCTCTCGGCGTCGGCGGTCGCGCGCACCCGGCCGCCGGCCCGGGCGCAGGCGGCGGCGACGGCGAGGGCGGACGGGTCGGTGCCCGCGACGCCCACCGTCGGCGGCGCCGCCTCGGACGGCCGCTCGGACGGCTGCCCGGCGGGCGCGGGGGCGGCGCCGTGGTCGTAGAAGCCGCGGCCGGTCTTGCGGCCCAGCAGCCCGGCGGTGACCAGCTCGCGCAGCAGCGGGGAGGGGGCGTGCCGCCGGTCGCGGGACTCGGCGTGGACGGCCTCCAGCACCTCCAGGCAGGTGTCGAGGCCGATGAGGTCCATGAGGGTGAACGGGCCCATCGGCAGCCCGGCGCCCACGGTCATCGCGGTGTCGATGTCGTCGCGGGTGGCGTGCCCGTTCTCCAGCATGGCCGTGGCCTGGTTGAGGTAGCCGAACAGCAAACGATTCGCGACGAACCCGGCGCGGTCGCCGACCGTCACCGGGGTCTTGCCGAGCCCGGTGACCAGCTCGGCCACGCGCGCCACCGCGCCGGCGTCGGTGAGCACGGTGCGGATGACCTCGACCAGCTTCATCACCGGCGCCGGGTTGAAGAAGTGCACCCCGACGACCTGCGCGGGCCGCGCGGTGGCCGCCGCGATCTCGGTGACCGGCAGCGAGGAGGTGTTGGTGGCCAGCACCGCGTCGTCCCGGCACACCCGGTCCAGCTCGGCGAACACGCGGCGCTTGAGGTCCAGCCGCTCCGGGACGGCCTCGATGACCAGGTCGCAGTCGCCGAGGTCGGCGAACTCGGTGGACAGCGTGACGCGGCCGAGGATCTCGCGCCGCGCCTCCTCGGTGAGGCGGCCGCGCTTGACGGCGCGCCCGGTGGAGGACTCAAGATGGCCGCGTCCCCGTTCCAGGGCCTCCGGGCCCACCTCGATCCCGACGACCGCCAGACCGCCGCGGGCCAGGACCTCGGCGATGCCCGCGCCCATGGTGCCCAGCCCCACGACCCCGACCTTGCTGAACGAACCTCCAGTCATGGCCCGCAGTCTCCCAGAGCCGTCCGGCCGGCCCGCGCCCGGGTGCGGCCCGCGCGTGCGCTTCGGCGTGTTCCTGCTCGCCGCCCGCTATCCCGGCCAGGACGACGCGGCGGCCCTGGCCCGCACGGTGGAGGCCGCCGTCGCCGCCGAGCGCGCCGGGTTCGACGACGTGTGGCTGGCCGAGCACCACTTCATGTCCTACGGCGTCGTGCCGTCGGCGGTGACGCTGGCGGGGAATCTGCTGGGGCTGACGTCGCGCGTGCACGTGGGGACGGCCGTGAGCGTGCTGTCCACCCAGCATCCGGTGGCGTTGGCCGAGCAGGCGGCGCTGCTGGCGCTGGTGTCGGGAGGGCGGTTCCGCCTGGGCGTGGGGCGCGGCGGCCCCTGGCGCGACCTGGAGGTGTTCGGGACGGGCCTGGCGCGTTACGAGGAGGGGTTCGCCGAGGCGCTCGACTTGCTGCTGGCCTGGCTGCGTTCCGAGCGTGTGGGGTGGGAGGGCGCGCACTTCCGGTTCCGCGAGGTGCCGGTGGTGCCGCGCGCGTCCGAGCCGCCCCCGGTGGCGGTGGCGTGCACGTCGCGGGCCACCGAGTCCCTGGCCTCTGCCCGGGGGCTGCCCATGCTGCTGGGCATGCACGTCGGTGACGCGGAGAAGGCCGCCGCCGTGGCCCGCCATGGCGACGCCGGCGCGCCGCACGTCTCCACTCATCTGGCCCAGGTGGCCGATACGCGTGCCGAGGCGGTGGACACGCTGCTGCGGGAGATGCCGCGTTGGCTCGGCCCCGGGCTGGAGGGGTACGTGCCCGTGGACGACCGGCCCCGCCCCAGGCAGGACGCGTTCGCCTACACGCGTCACCTGTGCGACCTGCATCCGGTCGGCTCCCCCGACGACTGCGTGGAGGCGCTCGTCACGACGGTGGAACGCACCGGCATCCGGCATCTCATCCTGATGGCGGAGGGGGCCGGTTCCCGGGAGGCCACCCTGGCGAACATCGCGCGGCTGGGCGCCGAGGTCCTCCCCAAGGCCCGTGCCGCGCTGTCGGCGTGAGCCTTCGGCGCCCGCCTGCGCGGCAAGGGCCCGGCCGGTGCACGGCACAGGCCGGGCCCTCACGCGCGCCGGTCAGCAGTCGCGCAGTTCCGGGGACTGGTTGAGGATCTGCTCGCGGGCCGTGATGAAACGGCGGTAGGCGACCGAGTCATCGGTGGGGAAGACGGCGACCCGGTGGCAGTTCTGGAAGGCCAGCTTGACCCCGAAGTGCCGTTCCAGCGCCCCGCGCATGGCGTCGCTGGCCAGCACGCGCAGCAGCTGGCCGCGGGCCTGCTCGTCGGGCGGCGGGGTCTGGTTGTCGGCGAAGTCCCCGCCGTCGATCTGCAGCCGGGCCACCAGCCCGCTGATCATCTCCCAGGCGTAGGGAAGGGACGTGCGCACGCAGTCGACGAACGCCTTGTCGTCGACCTCGCCGCGCCGCGCGGCCTCGAGAAGCTCGGGGGACACGTCAAGAGACATGGACGGGGTTCCTTTCACCGCGTGTGATGAGCACCCGACTCCCGCGACGCTAAACAGCCCTGTCTGAGAATTCCAGGCTTGACAGAACGCCCACTTCGGTCAAGACCCCCGGTAATCCCGCCTTCCACCTGCGGTTTCCGGCCGCCGCGCCTCGGGGGTGGGACGCGTCACCGTCCCGCCGCCGCGGCCCGGCGTGCGCGTGCACCGCCTCAGGGCAGCGAGCGGCCCATGAGGACGTCGTCGACGTAGCGGCCGTCCAGGAAGAACTCGCCCGGCAGCACGCCTTCGACGGTGAACCCCGCCGACTCGTACAGCCGCCGCGCCGCGGTGTTGCCTCCCAGCACGCGCAGCGTGACGCGCCTCGCGCCCTCCCGCGCCGCCCGGGCGCAGGCGGCGTCGACCAGCGCCCGGGCCACGCCGCGGCGCCGTTCGTCCGGGGCCACGGCCAGACCTCGGATCTGCCGCACGTGTTCGGCGCAGGCCAGATCCCCGTAGGCGCGGGCCAGGCGGACGTAGCCGACGATCCGGCCGCCGCGTTCGGCGACCAGCACCTCGTCCACGGGATGGGCCGCGTCGAAGAACGGCGTGCCGGGGGCGGGTTCGGGCATCACCGCGTGCACCGGGGACCAGGTGCGGCGGTCCAGTTCGGCCAGGGCCCGGTCGTCGGACGCCACGGCCCCGCGTATCTCGATATCGCTCATGGGACGCGATCCTGTCAGCGGAGTCACTAAGGTTAGGCCGCGTGCGTCTGGTCATCGCTCGCTGCAGTGTCGATTACGTCGGCAAGCTCACCGCCCATCTGCCGATGGCACCCCGGCTGGTGCTCATCAAGGCCGACGGCAGCGTGAGCATCCATGCCGACGATCGCGCCTACAAGCCCCTCAACTGGATGAACCCGCCCTGCACCCTGCGCGAGGAGCCGTACGAGGAGAACGGCGCGATCGCCCGGTGGACCGTCACCCACGGCAAGTCGGGCGAGCGGCTCATCCTCACCATCGAGGAGATCCTGCACGACTCCAGCCACGAGCTGGGGCTGGACCCGGGGCTGCAGAAGGACGGCGTGGAGGCCCACCTGCAGGAGCTGCTGGCCGAGCACATCACCACGCTCGGCGAGGGGTGGACGCTGATCCGCCGCGAGTACCCGACCGCGATCGGGCCGGTGGACATCCTGTGCCGGGACGGCGACGGCGCCACCGTGGCCGTGGAGATCAAGCGGCGCGGCGAGATCGACGGGGTGGAGCAGCTCACCCGCTACCTGGAGCTGCTCAACCGCGACCCGCACCTGGCCCCGGTGCGGGGCGTCTTCGCGGCGCAGGAGATCAGGCCGCAGGCTCGGGTGCTGGCCACCGACCGCGGCATCGACTGCGTGACGCTCGACTACGACGCGCTGCGCGGCATCAAGCACGAGGGCACCCTGTTCTGACCCGCACCGTTCTGACCCGCACCGTTCTGACCCGCACCGTTCTGACCCGCACCGCGTCGCCGCCGCGCGCCCGCGCGGCCGTCCGCGGGCATGATGACCTGCATGACCTCACATGCCAGCGGCACCTTCGACATCGACGCCTGGGAGGCCGCCGAGCCGTACGCCGAGCACGACGGCGCCGCGCTGACGCGGGTGCGGGTGCGCAAGACCTTCCACGGCGACCTGGTCGGCACCAGCACCGCCGAGCTGATCACCGTGGAGACCGCCGCGGGTCCGGCCGCGTACGTGGGGATCGAGACGGTCGCCGGCATCCTGCACGGCCGGGAGGGCGCGTTCGTCCTGCAGCACAGCGCGGGCAGCGAGGACGGCACGCCCGCCACGCAGTGGCTGCGCTGGCTGATCGTGCCGACCTCGGGCACCGGCGAGCTGGCCGGGATCCGCGGCCGCGGGCAGATCACCGTCGAGGCCGACGGCGGCCACCGCTGGTCGCTGGAGTACTCCCTGGACTGACGCCGCCGCGCGCCAGGCCGCGGTCGGCGCCCCGCGCGCAGCGGCGGACGGGGCGCCGACGCCCGGTACCCTTCAGGGCATGCCCCCTGCGACCGCCGACGCCACGCGCGAGCGCATCATCGACGCGGCCGAGGAGTGCTTCGCCCGCCTCGGGGTCGCCAAGACGACGGTGGAGCACATCGCGATCGCGGCGGGGCTGTCCAGGGCGACGGTGTACCGCAGCATCACCGGCGGGCGGGACGAGCTGATCCTGGCCGTGCTGCTGCGCAACCTGCGGCGCTACCTGGACGGGCTGGCCGAGCGGCTGCGGCGGCAGCGGTCGGTGCCCGAGGCGATCGTGGCGGGCACCATGGACGCGGTGGAGTTCGTGCGCGCCGAGCCGACGATCGGCCGGTTCCTGGCCCCGGAGGCGGCCGGGCACATGCAGGCCGCGGTGGCCGGGGCCGTCGAGCAGGTGCTGGCGCTGTGCTGCGACTACGTGCGCCCCTACTTCGAGCGTGCGCAGCGCGCCGGCATGCTGCGGGCCGACATCGAGGTGGAGGGCACGGTGGAGTTCCTCTTCCGCGTCATCACCTCGCTGATCGTCATGGACCGCGACCGCGGCGACGAGGACACCCGCCGGTTCCTGCGCACGTACGTGGTACCGGTGATCGTCGGGCCCTGAGGACGGGCCGGGCGCAGTCGACAGGCAGGATCGGGGCGCGGGGGCGCCCGCCGACACGGGGAGGGACCCGGAGGATGGGGACGGTGTACCAGCGCGGACGCTCGGCGGTCCAGCCGAGTCCGGTGTTCCTCGTGATCGTCGCGCTGGCCGTGGCGTGCGGCCTGATCGCCTGGCGGTACGGCACGTCCATGGAGACGGCCGCGCGGTTCGCGGTGTTCGGGTTCGTGCTGGCGGGCTGGGTGGTGTCGCTGTGCCTGCACGAGTTCGGGCACGCCTACCTGGCGCACCGGTCCGGCGACCACGGCGTGGCGACCCGCGGCTACCTGTCCCTCAACCCGTTCAAGTACGCCGACGTGACGCTGAGCTTCGCGATCCCGCTGCTGTTCATCCTGCTCGGCGGGATCGGCCTGCCCGGCGGCGCGGTGTGGATCGACCGCGGCGCGATCCGGGGGCGGCTGCGGCACAGCCTGATCTCGGCGGCCGGCCCGCTGGCCAACGTGCTGTTCGCGGCGCTGCTCGCGGTGGCGTTCGTCACACTGGCCGACCGGGAGCACGCGGTGTTCTGGTCGGCGCTGGCGTTCCTGGCGTTCCTGCAGGTGACGGCGGCGCTGCTCAACCTGCTGCCGATCCCGGGACTGGACGGCTTCGGGATCGTCGAGCCGTACCTGCCGCGGGCGTGGGTGAAGCGCGTCGGCGCGTACGGCGGGTACGTGTTCCTGGCGTTGATCGCGCTGCTCTGGATCCCGGCGGTCAACCAGGAGTTCTTCGGCCTGATCTACCACCTCACCGACGTGCTGGGGCTGGGCGAGTTCCCGTTCGAGGTGGCGATCCCGGTGGACAACTTCCCGATCAAGCTGGGCCACGACCTGTTCCAGTTCTGGCGCGGCTGAGCCCCGCGGGCGGCCGGGCCGCGGCGGACGCCCCCGCGGTGCTGGCGTCAGTGCCCGCCGACATACTGGAATCATGAGCGACGGCGCCCAGGCGGCGATGCCCCCCGTCACGCCCTCCGCCGCAGACGCCGCCGTGAACGAACGCGCGGACGCCGGCGCGGACGCCGCCGGGAACGCCGACAGGTCGCACGCCTGCCAGCGGCTTCCGGTGTGGGACGCCTACACGCTGATCGTGCTGGCGGGCACGATCGCCCTGACGTTCGCGATGCCGGCGGCGTCCGACCACCCGGTCGCCGCGTCGGTGCTGCTGGCGGGGATCCTGCCGCTCTACCTGGCGGTCGGGCACCGCGCCGCCCGCACCGGCGCCGACGACACCCCGCTCGCCTACGGCTACCTGGCGGGCGCGCTGGCGCTGTTCGCCGCGGCGTCGCTGGTGACCGGGACGGCCTGGTACGCGGGGTTCGCGCTCGTCCCGCACTGCTTCCAGCTGCTGTCGCTGCGGCGGGCGTGCACGGCCGCGATGGTGGTGAACATGGTGCCGCTGGCCGCGCTGCTGCGGTACCGGCACGAGTCGTCGGTCATCATGATCATGGCGGCGATCGGGGTGCTCGGCACGGTCTGCGCGGTGTTCCTCGGCTCCTGGATCGACCGGGTCATCACGCAGAGCCGCGAGCGGGCCCGGCTGATCGAGCGGCTGCGCTCCAGCCAGGCCGAGGTGGCGCGGCTGTCGCACGCCGCCGGGGCCGCGGCCGAGCGCGAGCGGCTGACCACCGAGATCCACGACACGCTCGCGCAGGGCTTCCTGACCATCCTGACGCTGCTGCAGGCGGCCGAGCGGCGGATGCCGCCGGACGATCCGCTGCGCGCCGCCGTCGAGCCGGCGATCCGCACCGCGCGCGACAATCTGGCCGAGGCGCGGGCGCTGATCGCGGCGCGTCCGCCGGTGGCGCTGGACGCCGCCCCGGTGGCCGAGGCGCTGCGCCGCCTGACCGCCACGTTCGGCGAGGAGACCGGCGTCGAGGCGACGTACGGGATCGACGGGGAGCCGCGGCCGCTGTCGCCCGCGGCCGACGTGGTGCTGCTGCGCGCCGCGCAGGAGGCCCTGGCCAACGTCCGCAGGCACGCCCGCGCCCGCACGGTGGCGGTGCGGCTGGCGTTCGACGAGACCGCGGCCCGCCTCACGGTGGCCGACGACGGGGTGGGCTTCGACCCCGGCAACGCCGCCCGGCCCGACCTGGGCACCGGCGAGCACTTCGGCCTGCTCGGCCTGCACCGCCGCGCCGGGACTCTGGGGGGCACGGTGACCGTCCGCAGCGCCCCCGGCGAGGGCACGACGCTGACGGTGGAGCTGCCCGACGAGCCCGCGGCCGGGACGGGCGGCTGAGCGGCGAGGGCCGGGCGCCGCCCCGCGGCCACGGAAGCGGACATGGAAAAGGCCCCGCGGGTGGTTGTCCCGCGGGGCCTTGCCCACGTTGAAACCGGTGTGCGGGTCGCCTCTCGGCGAAAGGCACAACGCGGCTCCAAGCGATCCGCGCCGCCCCGCCGGAGCGGGGAACGCCGACCCGGTATTCCGCGAAGGCGATAGGTGAGGCCCGGGGACACCAGGCACACCGGCCACGAAGAGTGTAACCGGCGGCCGCCCGGGATTGTTCCCGCCGCACCACGGGGCCGGGCGGCGGCGGATCGCCGGGCGGAGGCGTTTCGCGCCATATGCGGTCCCGGCGGAGCCGTATCGTCGGTCCAGTGGTTGACTATTCGGGACGAAAGTGACCGCTTACTATCGCGGCCGAGCCCCCGGGAGGTTCCGATGACCGTGGACACGCAGAGCAGCGCGACGTTCGCCTCGCTGAACCCGGCGACCGGTGAGGTGGTCGCCGAGCATCCCGTCCACGACCGCGACGCGGTCGAGGAGGCGGTGCGCCGGGCCCGGGAGGCGGCCGAGTGGTGGGCGGCGCTGGACCGCCGCGAGCGCCGGGTGCGGCTGCTGAACGTCAAGGGCTCGCTCACCCGCAACCTGAACCGGATGGCCGAGCTGATCCACAACGAGACCGGCAAGCCGCTGCAGGACGCCCAGCTCGAGACGGTCATGGCGATCACGCATCTGGACTGGGCCGCCCGCAACGCCGACAAGGTGCTCGGGCCGCGCACCGTGTTCCCCGGCATGATCGCGATCAACCAGAAGTGCGTCCTGGAGTACCAGCCGCTGGGCGTGGTCGGCGTGATCGGCCCGTGGAACTACCCGAT
Source organism: Actinomadura keratinilytica (assembly GCF_039539665.1). Classification (NCBI taxonomy): domain Bacteria; kingdom Bacillati; phylum Actinomycetota; class Actinomycetes; order Streptosporangiales; family Thermomonosporaceae; genus Actinomadura; species Actinomadura keratinilytica. The sequence continues at coordinate 77,345 of NZ_BAABDO010000009.1, read as the reverse complement.
CTTCACCCCGATGGGCTCGATCGCCTACGCCCTGGCCGCCGGCAACGCCGTGGTGTTCAAGCCGTCGGAGTTCACCCCGGGCGTGGGCGTGCTGCTGGCCGAGCTGGTCGCCGCGGTGATCCCCGAGCAGCCGGTGCTGCAGGTCGTCACCGGGCTGGGCGAGACGGGCGCCGCGCTGGCCTCCTCCCCCGGCGTCGACAAGATCGCCTTCACCGGGTCCGCCCGCACCGCCAAGAAGGTGATGGCGGCCTGCGCGCGGAACCTCACCCCCATCGTGGCCGAGTGCGGCGGCAAGGACGCCTGCATCGTCGACGCCGACGCCGACCTGGACGCCGCCGCCGACGCCGCGCTGTGGGGCGCGATGTCCAACGCGGGCCAGACCTGCATCGGCGTCGAGCGCATCTACGTCGTGGACGCCGCCTACGACGCGTTCCTGGCCAAGCTCACCGAGAAGGCCCGCGACCTGCGCCCCGGGTTCGACCGCGAGGCCGCCTACGGCCCGATCACCATGCCCGCCCAGCTCGACGTCATCGAACGCCACATCAAGGACGCCCTCGACAAGGGCGGCCGGGCCGTCGTCGGCGGGCCCGAGTCGGTGCGCAAGCCGTACGTGGAGCCGGTCGTCCTCACCGACGTGCCGGACGACTCGGCCGCCGTCTGCGAGGAGACGTTCGGCCCGACGATCACCGTGCACCGGGTCAAGGACCTGGAGGAGGCGCTGGAGAAGGCCAACCGCACCGGCTACGGCCTGGCCGGGACGATCTTCTCCCGCGACCGCGGACGCGCCATGGAGCTGGCCCGCCGCATGCGCTCGGGCATGACCTCGATCAACGCCTTCGCCGCCTTCGCCACCGTGGCGGCGCTGCCGTTCGGCGGCGTCGGCGAGTCCGGGTTCGGGCGCATCCACGGCGCGGACGGGTTGCGCGAGTTCGCCCGCCCCAAGGCCATCACCCGCCAGCGCTTCGCCCTGCCGACGAATCTGACGTCCTTCACCCGCACCGAGAAGGACATGGCGCGCGTCCTGCAGCTGGTCACGTTCTTCCATGGGCGCCACTACAAGCGGTGATATGCCAACGTTCCCGACAGGTGTGGCATAGGGCGTATATCCCCGGACGGCCCTCCGGGTGGTGAGCGGGCCGCTAACGTCGCTAACGGCGCCGCTGGTACCCGCTCACCACAGGGAGGCTCCGTGGACATCATCAGCCGCGCGGAATGGGGCGCCCGCGCCCCGCGCTCCCGTACCACCACCACGTGGTCGCGGCGGACCGAGTTCATCGTGCACTACTCCGAAGGCCCCACCACCCAGACCCCCCGCCAGATCCAGAACCACCACATGGACTCCAACGGGTGGGCGGACATCGGCTACAACTTCCTGGTCGACGTCAAGGGCCGGATCTACGAGGGCCGCGGCTGGCTGGTCGTCGGCGCGCACGCACCCGACCACAACACCTCGGGCATCGGCGTGTGCATGATCGGCCGGGACGGAGACGCCACCGCCGCCGCCAAGAACGCGATCCGGTGGCTGTACGACGAGGCGTGCCGCCGCAAGGGCGGAACGCTGGCCAAACGGGGGCACCGCGACGTCACCGCGACCTCGTGCCCGGGTGACCAGCTGTACGCGTGGGTGCGGGCCGGGATGCCCGCCGGATCCAACCAGGAGGACGACATGCCCGAGTACGTCTCCGTCGGCGTCACCGACGCCCAGTCCCTGCCGCCCGACACCTGGACGACGGTCGACTGGCCCAAGGAGTACGCCGACTCCGCGCACCACCACTGGAACCGGGGCGGCCCGTCGCTCGTGCACGGCCCGGCCCGCTACTCCCTGACCGCCAACGTCCGCATCAAGGGCCTGCCCGCCGGCACGGAGCTGCAGGCCCGCGCCATCGAGCGGCGCGAGTCGGACGGCAAGATCGAGGCCGGTCCCATCGCCGAGTACGTCGCCAGCGAGGGCGACACGTTCGTGCACTACGCGCTGCCCGCCGACACGGTCAAGGACGGGTCCAGGGTGCGGTTCCAGGTCATCCACTACGGCACGCAGACCGCCCAGATCACCGGCGGGTCCGCCAAGGTGCTCATCTGGGAGCAGTAGGCCCCCGGCCGCCGCATAAGCCGCCGCGGGACGCGTAAGACGTCCTGGGCGCGGCTAAGGCGGCCGCGGGCCGCACGGATAAGGCGTCGTCCCGATGCGGCGCCCGCGGCCTTAGCGCGAACCTCGAACATGCCGGGCCGGGAAGGCCGGCCCGCGGAACCGAGGAGAGCGTGAATGCTGCACCACGACGTGGCCAGGGCCATCGCCGCCGAGCGTGTACGGCACCTGCAGGCCGAGGCCAAGGCCGCCCGCCGGGCCGCCAAGGCGCGCAAGCGGTGAGCCGTGGGCAGGCGCGGCCGACCCCCCGGGACGGCTGCCGCTCCGGCCGACGCCCCCGCCCGGTCCTTCGAGGACCCGGCGGGGGCGTTCTCGCGTCTCAGGGCGTGACGGGCTCCAGGGGGGCGCGGCCCCGGATGAGGTCGGCGGCGCGTTCGGCGATGGCGATGGTGGGGGCGTTGGTGTTGCCGCGCGGCACCGCCGGCATGACGGAGGCGTCCACCACGCGCAGGCCCTCCACGCCCCGCACCCGCAGTTCGGGGTCGCAGACGGTGCCGTCGCCGCCCATGGCGCAGGTGCCGGTGGGATGGAACAGCGTGGCGACCTGGCGCCGCACGAAGTCGGCCAGCGCCTCGTCGCCCGACACCTGCTCGCCCGGGGCGAACTCGCCGCCCACCAGCGCGGCCAGCGGCCCGGTCGCGGCGATCTCCCGGGCCTGGCGGATCCCCGCCACCAGCACGTCCAGGTCGGCCTTGTCGGCCAGGTAGGCCGGGTCGATGAGCGGCTTGGCGTAGGGGCTGGCCGACCGCAGCCGCAGCGAACCCCTGCTGCCCACCGCGATCGCGGTGACCAGCACCGACATCACCCGCTGCCGGGCCTCCGTCAGCCCCTGGTCCACCAGGGGCGTGGGCAGCACGTGGTACTGCAGGTCGGGGGCGGGCAGCCCCTCGACCGTGCGGACGAAACCGCCCGCCTCGGCGACGTTGGAGGCGTACGGGCCGCGCCCCAGGGCCTGCCACAGCGCGAGGCTGCCGGCACCCGCCATCTCCCACAGCGCCTTCTTGCGGGGCGCGGCGAACATGACGTTCACGTACGGGTGGTCCTGGAGGCCCTGCCCCACCGGGGAGTCGGCCACCACGTCGATGCCGTGGGCGCGCAGATGGTCGGCCGGGCCCACGCCGGACAGCATCAGCAGCTGCGGGCTGTTGACCGAGCCTCCCGACAGCACGACCTCCGCCTCGGCCCGGACGTCGACGAGCTCCCCGCGCCGTTCGTACCGCACCCCTACGGCGCGTCCGTTCTCGATGAGGATCCGGTGCGCCAGCGCGTCCGTCACCACGGTGAGGTTGGGGCGCGCCATGGCCGGGCGCAGGTACGCGTCGGCGGTGGACCAGCGCCGCCCCCGCTTGTGGGTGACCTGGTAGAAGCCGACGCCGTCCTGCTCGGGCCCGTTGAAGTCGCCGTTGGCGGCCAGCCCGTACGCCTTGGCCGACTGCACCCACGCCGTGGTGAGCGGATGTTTGTACCGCAGGTCCTCCACGCGCAGCGGCCCGCCCACCCCGTGGTAGGGGGACTGCCCGCGCTGCTGATCCTCGGCCCTCAGGAAGTACGGCAGCAGGTCGGCGTACCCCCAGCCCGTGCAGCCGTAGGAGTCGCGCCAGGTGTCGTAGTCGTACCGGTGGCCGCGAATGTAGATCATCGCGTTGGTGGACGAGCTGCCGCCCAGGGTGCGTCCGCGCGGCCAGTACACGCTTCGTCCGGCCGCGTGCTCCTGGGGGACGGTCCCGTAGTCCCAGTCGTAGGGCCCCCGGGCCAGCGTGGCCACCGCCGCCGGGATGCGGATCTCCGGGGCATCGTCGGGCGGCCCCGCCTCCAGCAGCAGCACCCGGGTGCCGGGGTCCTCGCTGAGCCGGGCGGCCAGCACGCATCCCGCGCTGCCCGCGCCCACGATGATGTAGTCGTACACCACTGGCGCCTCCGGTACGGGGGGTCTCGGCGGGGGGACGTCCCTATGAGACACCTCGCACCCTACCGAGCGCTCGTCCACGGCCTTCCGCGAGGGCCACGGCTTAGTGTGAGGGCATGGCGAAGAACAGGGAGACCCCCGTCGTACTGTCCCGCATCTACACCCGGACCGGGGACGACGGCACCACCGCACTCGGCGACGGGTCGCGCACCCGCAAGACCGACCCGCGACTGGCGGCCTACGCCGACGTCGAGGAGGCCAACGCGGCCATCGGCGTGGCGCTGGCGATGGGCGGCCTGCCCGAACCGATCAAAGCGCTGCTGACCCGGGTGCAGAACGACCTGTTCGACGTCGGCGCCGACCTGTGCGCCCCTGTGACGCCGAATCCGCCGTACCCGCCGCTGAGGGTGGACTCCACCTACATCGACCGCCTGGAGGCCGCCTGCGACGAGCACAACGCCGAACTGCCGGCGCTGCGCAGCTTCGTCCTCCCCGGAGGGACGCCCGGCGCGGCGCTGCTGCACGTCGCCCGCACGGTGACGCGGCGCGCCGAGCGCTCGGCGTGGGCGGCGATCGAGGCGCACGGGGCCGCCCCCGCCAGCGTCCCCGCCGACGCCTCCGGCGAGGACGACGACGCCTCCGGCGCGGTGGAGGGCGGCGTCAACCCGCTGACGGCGCGCTACCTCAACCGCCTGTCGGACCTGCTGTTCATCCTCTGCCGGGTCGCCAACGCCGAGCACGGCGACGTCCTGTGGAAGCCCGGCGGCGAACGCTGACCTCCCGCCGGGCACACCGGGGGTGGGGTTAGCCCCACCATGAGGACGGCGGGCCGCCTCCTGGTGGCGGCCCCGTCCCCCGGGCGATGCTGAAGCCCGACGGGGATTCGACCACCGACGGGCGGGAGACGACGAGTGAACAGCTTCACGACCGTGGCGTTGGCAACCGGGGCCGCCGCGGCCGCCGCGCTCGCGCTGACGGGCTGCTCAGTGGACTTCGGCACCCACGGGGAGACCCGGTCCTACGACGTCCGCGACGCCGTCACCGCGGTCAGGCTGACCTCCGGCAACGGCCGCGTCGAGATCGTCGGCTCCGACTCCCGCGGCGTCCACGTGCAGGAGCGGCTGCGCTGGTCGAACTCGCGGAACAAGCCGAACCCCCGGCACTCGGTCGCCGGCGGCACGCTGACGCTCGACGCCTCCTGCGGCCGCACGGTGCTGGGCCCCGGCGCCTGCGGGATCACCTACCGGCTGCGGGTGCCGCGCGGCCTCGCCGTGCAGGTGACCACCGACGAGGGCGCCATCGAGGCGACCGGCCTCAGCGGACGCCTGACCCTGCGCTCCGACAACGGTTCGATCACCGCACGCGACCTGCGCACCTCCGCCCTGTCGGCGCACACCGCCGACGGACCCATCCGGATCGGCGGCCGGGCCGACACCGCCGACCTGAGCACCGACACCGGCCGGATCAGCGCCACCGGGCTGCGCGCCGTACGCCTCACCGCGCGCACCGCCAACGGCCCCATCGCGCTCACCGGCCGCGCCGACACCGCCGACCTGAGCACCGACACCGGCGAGATCGACGCCACCGAGCTGAGCTCGCGGCGGCTGAACGCGCGCACCAACGACGGCGGCGTGCGGATCGCCCTGGCCGCGCCGCCCGACAGCGTGCGGGCCCGCACCGACACCGGCCAGATCAGGCTGACCCTGCCCGCCGGGCAGTCCTACGCGATCACGATGGACAACGAGAGCGGCGAGCGGCGGATCGAGTCCGGCGTGCACAACGACAGCCGCTCGCCCCGCCGGGTGAACCTGCGGACCGGCAACGGCCCCATCGTCGTCAACGCCGCCTAGGAGCCGGGACGCCCGGCCCGCCGACGCGGAACGGCCGCCGACGCGGGACGGGCGTCAGCACGTCCACCCACGCCGCCGTCCGGCCCCACGTCTTGACGCCGGCGACCTGCCCGCAGGCCATGCGCCGCGTGGCCTTCTCCACCGGCAGCACCCCGGCCGCCGACCGCACCCGATCGCGCCCGAACGCCCGCCCCCGGGTCATTCGGACTGGTGGATGTCCACCGGGAACCCCGGCGGCGCGGCCTCAAGCCAGGCCAGGAACCCCGTCATCGCCGAAGCGCTCATCGCCAGCTCCACGGTGAGGTCCCCGTCGCGCACCTCGATGACGCTGGCGTCCGGCGGCAGCCCCGCGGCCTCCCCCGCCTCGGGCCGGCGCCGGTTGGACACGACAAGGCCCCGGCGGTGAATCACCTGCCGGGGCCTTGTCCTGAAGCCGAAGACGCGGTGCCAGTGCAGCACGTCACCGCGGTAACGGCCGATGCCCAGCCGCCACGGTCCGGGAGCTCCCTCCTCCGGTATCACCCGCAGGCTGCACTCCACCGTGCCGCCGCCGCGCACGAACAGCCAGCGGCGCACGGACACCACGGCGAACAGCAGCACGACCAGCAGCACGACCGCGGCGAGCGCCACGCCCGCATCCACTGCCAGCTGCCCGCCCAACTACCCCCGCCGTTTCCGTGTCCGTCCAGTCGTCCGTGCGCCGCCCGGCTCTTCTTCCGTTCGCTAGGCGTTCTGCCCCGCGGCGCGCAGCCGCGCCCGGGCCCGCCGCTCGGCCGTGGCGTCCCCGCCTTCCTCGGCCTCCTTCAGGGCCTGCTGGGCGGCCGCCACGTTCACCTCGGCGCCCAGCTCGGCCTGCTCGGCCAGGATGGACACCTCGTCGTTCGCGATGGAGAAGAAGCCGCTGCCCACCATGGCGGTGACCCACTCGCCGCCGTCGGCGGGCTCGACCTTCACCACGCTGCCGTCGAGCAGCACACCGAGCACCGGGGCGTGCCCGGGCAGGATGCCGAGCTGGCCCTCGATGGTCTGCGCGACCACCATTTTGGCCTCGCCGGACCACACCTCGCGCTCCGGCGAGACGAGCCCGACCTTCAAAGTCGCCACCTGTTCATCCTCCGCGTCGAGCGGCCCCGCGCTGGGGACCGGCTACTTGGCCAGCTCCTTGGCCTTGCGCTCGGCGTCCTCGATGCCGCCGCACATGAAGAACGCCTGCTCGGGCAGGTGGTCGTACTTGCCCTCGGCGATCCCCTTGAACGACTCGATGGTCTCCGACAGCGGCACCGTCACGCCGGGCTGGCCGGTGAACTGCTCGGCCACGTACATCGGGTGCGACAGGAAGCGCTCGATGCGCCGCGCCCGCTGGACGGTGACCTTGTCCTCCTCCGACAGCTCGTCGATACCGAGGATGGCGATGATGTCCTGCAGCTCCTTGTACTTCTGCAGGATCCGCTTGACCTCCTGGGCCACCTCGTAGTGCTGCTGCCCGAGGATCTGCGGGTCCATGATCCGCGAGGTGGAGTCGAGCGGGTCCACCGCCGGGTAGATGCCCTTCTCGGTGATGGCCCGCGACAGCACCGTGGTGGCGTCCAGGTGCGCGAACGTGGTGTGCGGCGCCGGGTCGGTGATGTCGTCGGCGGGCACGTAGATCGCCTGCATCGAGGTGATCGAGTGACCCCGGGTCGAGGTGATCCGCTCCTGCAGCACGCCCATCTCGTCGGCCAGCGTCGGCTGGTAGCCCACCGCCGACGGCATGCGGCCGAGCAGGGTGGACACCTCCGAACCGGCCTGGGTGAACCGGAAGATGTTGTCGATGAACAGCAGCACGTCCTGCTTCTGCACGTCGCGGAAGTACTCGGCCATGGTCAGGCCGGACAGCGCGACGCGCAGCCGGGTGCCCGGCGGCTCGTCCATCTGGCCGAACACCAGCGCGGTGTCCTTCAGGACGCCCGCCTCGTCCATCTCGACCCACAGGTCGTTGCCCTCGCGGGTGCGCTCGCCCACGCCCGCGAACACCGAGGTACCGCCGAAGTTCCGCGCCACCCGGGTGATCATCTCCTGGATCAGCACGGTCTTGCCCACGCCCGCGCCGCCGAACAGGCCGATCTTGCCGCCGCGCACGTACGGGGTGAGCAGGTCGATGACCTTGATGCCGGTCTCCAGCATCTCGGTCTTGGACTCCAGCTGGTCGAAGGCCGGGGCCTTGCGGTGGATCCCCCACCGCTCGGTGACCTTCAGCGACGCGGTCGGCACGTCCAGGGACTCGCCGAGCGCGTTCCACACGTGGCCCTTGGTGACGTCGCCCACCGGCACCGCGATCGAGTCGCCGGTGTCGACCACCGCGGCCCCGCGCACCAGGCCGTCGGTCGGCTGCATGGAGATCGCGCGGACCATGTTGTCGCCCAGGTGCTGGGCGACCTCCAGGGTCAGCGTCTTGGTCTCCTCGCCGAGGGCGACCTCGACGTGCAGCGCGTTGTAGATCTCCGGGAGGGCGTCGGCGGGAAACTCCACGTCGACGACCGGACCGATGACGCGGGCGACGCGCCCGGTCGCGGTCGCCGTCTCTACCTGTGCAGTCATTCTCACTCCCCGCCAGAATCGGCCAGCGCGTCAGCGCCACCGACGATCTCGCTGATTTCCTGGGTGATCGCGGCCTGCCGCGCCTGGTTCATCTGGCGCGTGTAGACCCCGAGCAGTTCGTTGGCGTTGTCGGTGGCCGACTTCATCGCCCGGCGCACCGACGCGTGGTAGGACGCCGCCGACTGGAGCAGCATGTGGTAGATGCGGCTCTCGATGTAGTTCGGCAGCAGCAGGTCCAGCGCGGCCTCGGGGGACGGCTCGAAGTCGTAGGCCGGCGGCACCGTGTCGGACTCGGCGGTCTCCACGACCTCCACCGGCAGCAGCCGGCGCACCTGGGCCCGCTGGGTCAGCATCGAGACGAACTCGGTGTAGACCACGTGGATCTCCCCGACCCCGCCCTCGGCGTCGGTCTTGAGGAAGTCCTCGGTCAGCCGCCGCCCGACCTGCTCGGCGCTGGCGAAGTCGGGCCGGTCGCTGATGCCCCGCCACTCGGCCGCCATCTGCCGGCCGCGGAACCGGTACCAGGTGATGCCCTTGTTGCCGATCACGTAGGGCACGGGCTCGCGGCCCTGCTCGCGCAGGGCCGTGATCAGCGACTCCGCCTCGCGGATGGCGTTGGCGTTGTAGCCGCCGGCGAATCCGCGGTCACTGGTGATCACCAGCACCGCCGAGCGCTTGTCCTCCGGCTGCTCGGTGAGCAGCGGGTGCTTGATCCCCACATGGTGGCTGATCAGCGCGGACAGCGCCCGGGTGATCTGGTCGGCGTACGGCTTGGACGCCTCCACCGCCTGCTGGGCCTTGACGATCCGCGAGGTCGCGATCATCTCCTGGGCACGCGTGATCTTGGCGGTCGACTTGACCGACCTGATCCGTTGCCGCAGTTGGCGAAGCTGTGCAGCCATCGGTGCGTCAGTCCTTCTTCGGGTTGCTGACGCGCTTGATGGTCTCCTGCTCCACGTCCTCCTGGTCGATCGCCTCCACCGGGGCCTCCTCGCCCAGCAGGCCGCCCTCGCTGGTCTCGAAGCCCTTCTTGAACTCGGTGATGGCGTCCTTGAGGGTGGTGAGGCCGTCGTCGGACAGCTCACCGGTCTCGCGGATGGAGGTCAGCAGACCGCCGTGCTCGCGCTCGATGTACTCCAGGAACTCGGCCTCGAAGCGGCGGATGTCGGCCACCGGGACGTCGTCCAGCTCGCCGGAGGTGCCGGCCCACACCGACACGACCTGCTTCTCGGCCGGGAACGGGTTGCCCTGCGGCTGCTTGAGCAGCTCGACCAGGCGGGCGCCGCGCTCGAGCTGGGCGCGCGAGGCCGCGTCCAGGTCGGAGGCGAACGCGGCGAACGCCTCCAGGTCGCGGTACTGCGACAGCGCCAGCCGCAGCGTACCGGCGACCTTGCGCATGGCCTTGATCTGCGCCGAACCGCCGACCCGGGACACCGAGATACCGACGTTCATGGCCGGGCGCACGCCCTGGTTGAACAGGTCGGTCTCCAGGAAGCACTGGCCGTCGGTGATGGAGATGACGTTGGTCGGGATGTAGGCCGACACGTCGTTGCCCTTGGTCTCGATGATCGGCAGGCCGGTCAGCGAGCCGCCACCGAGGTCGTCGGAGAGCTTGGCGCACCGCTCCAGCAGCCGCGAGTGCAGGTAGAACACGTCGCCCGGGTAGGCCTCGCGGCCCGGCGGGCGGCGCAGCAGCAGGGAGATGGCGCGGTAGGCCTCGGCCTGCTTGGACAGGTCGTCGAAGATGATCAGGACGTGCTTGCCCTGGTACATCCAGTGCTGTCCGATCGCCGACCCGGTGTAGGGGGCGATGTACTTGAAGCCGGACGGCTCGGACGCCGGGGCCGCCACGATCGTGGTGTACTCCATGGCGCCGGCCTCCTCGAGGGTGCGGCGCACGTTGGCGATCGTGGAGCCCTTCTGGCCGACCGCGACGTAGATGCAGCGCACCTGCTTCTTCTCGTCGCCGGACAGCCAGTTGTCCTTCTGGTTGAGGATCGTGTCGATGCCGATCGTGGTCTTGCCGGTCTGCCGGTCACCGATGATCAGCTGCCGCTGGCCCCGGCCGATCGGCGTCATCGAGTCGATCGCCTTGATGCCGGTCTGCAGCGGCTCCTTCACCGACTGCCGCTGCACGACCGTGGGGGCCTGCAGCTCCAGGGCGCGGCGCTCGGACGCCTCGATCGGGCCCTTGCCGTCGATCGGGTTGCCCAGCGCGTCCACGACGCGGCCCAGGAACGCGTCGCCCACCGGCACCGACAGCACCTCGCCGGTGCGGCGTACCTTCTGGCCCTCCTCGATCTTGGAGAAGTCGCCCAGGACGACCGCGCCGATCTCGCGCACGTCCAGGTTCAGCGCCAGCCCGCGCGTCCCGTCCTCGAACTCCAGGAGCTCGTTCGCCATGGTCGAAGGCAGCCCCTCGACGTGGGCGATACCGTCGCCGGAATCGACCACGGTGCCGACCTCTTCGCGCGCGGCTGCCTCGGGCTCGTACGACTGGACGAAGCGCTCCAGCGCGTCCCGGATCTCGTCCGGACGGATCGTCAGCTCCGCCATGATTCCTCTCTTGCTCCCTGTGGTGGGGTGGTCGTGCTCAGCTCGCGAGCCGCCGGCGCACGTCGTCCAGGCGCCCGGCGATCGTGCCGTCGATGATCTCGTCCCCGATCTGGATCGACAGGCCGCCGATCGTCCCGGGATCGATCTCGATGTTCAGATGTACCTCGTGCCCGTAGGCCGCGGCGAGCACCGCGGCCAGCCGGGTCCGCTGTTCCTCCGACAGCTCCACCGGGGTGCGCACCAGCGCCACCAGGCGCTGCCGCCGCTGGGCGACGAGCCGGCCGTATTCGGCCAGCCCGCCTTCCAGGCTACGGCCCCGCGGGCGCAGCACCAGCTCGGTGACCAGCGCCAGCGTGGCCGCGGTCACCTTGCCTTCCAGCAGCGAGGCGACCAGCCCCTGCTTGCGGTCGTCGGGCAGCGCGGGACCGGAGAGCGCGGCGCGCAGCTGCGGCTCGCCCTCGATGACCCGGGAGAACCGGAACAGCTCGTCCTCCAGGTCGTCCAGGTTCCCCTCGGCCTCGGCGCGCGCGGCCTGGGCGGTGACCGCCAGGACCTCGATGGCGTCCGACAGCTCCGAGGGGCTGGACCAGCGCAGCCGCACGGTGTCGGCCACCAGGTCCAGCGCGGCCGGCGAGATCTTGCCCTCCAGCAGCACGTGCATCAGCCGAGCCTTGTCGGCCCCGTCGCGCGCCGGGTCCGACAGCGCCCGGCGCAGCCCGTGCTCGCGGTCGATCAGCTGCAGCACGGCGAACAGGTCGCCGCCCAGCGCCGTGAGGTCCGCCGAGGGCAGGACCGCCTCCAGCCGCTCGCGCACCTCGGCCAGCGAGGCCCTGCTCACCGCTCCCGTGATGGTCATGACGAGATCCGCTCCTGGGTGCGGGTGCGCTCCTCCAGCTCGGCCAGGAACCGGTCGACCACGCGGCTCTGCCGGGCGCTGTCCTCAAGGGACTCGCCCACCACGCGGCCGGCCAGCTCCACCGACAGCGCCCCGATCTCGGCCCGCAGCTGCTGGAGCGCCTGCTGCCGGTCGGCCTCGATCTGGGCGTGCGCGGCCTCGACGATGCGGCGCGCCTCGGCCTGGGCCTCCTCGCGCATCTCGGCGATGATCCGCGCGCCCTGCTCCTTGGCCTCCTCGCGGAGCCGGGCGGCGTCGTGCCGCGCCTCGGCGAGCTGGCGCTTGTAGGCCTCCAGCGTCTCCTTGGCCTCCTGCTGCACCTCCTCGGCGCGCTTGAGGCCGCCCTCGATCGCGTCGGTGCGCTCCTCGAGGGTCTTCTGGATCTGCGGGACCAGCTTCCAGCCGACGAGGATCAGCACGATCGCGAAGGAGATCGTGCCGAACACCAGCTCGGAGGCGTGCGGCAGCAGCGGGTTGCCGTGCCCGCCCTCCTCGGCCGCCACGGCGGCGGCCGCCAGCAGGTTGCTCATGAGGGTTCCGCCTTCCTGTCAGTACGGGTCAGGAGGCTTCAGCTGTGCACGAACGGCACGACGAAACCGATGAGGGCGAGCGCCTCGGTGAGGGCGAAGCCCAGCAGCATGTTCTGGCGGATGGTGTTGTACAGCTCCGGCTGGCGGGCGATGGCCTGCACACCCTGGCCGAAGATGATGCCCACGCCGATACCCGGGCCGATGGCGGCCAGACCGTACGCGATAGAGCCAACGTTGCCGGTCACTTCGGCGAGAACGCCCATTCTCTTTCCCTTTTCAGTCGGCCGGTGGGGCTCCCCACCGGAGCTCTTGCCGGTTGCGGTTGCGAAGTCTGTGCGGTGTCGCGGGGGTCGTCGGTACCTGCCGCGGCGGGCCGCGTCAGTGGTCGGGGTGCAGCGCGCCGCCGATGTAGGAGGCGGCCAGCAGGGTGAAGATGAACGCCTGCAGCGCCTGCACGAAGATCTCGAAGCCGGTCATGACGACGGTCATCAGGAAGCCGAGCACGCCGAGGCCGGACCCCAGCGGGGTCAGCTTCTCGATCAGGAACCAGTAGCCGACCGAGGCGAAGAACGCGATCAGCAGGTGGCCGGCGAACATGTTGGCGAAGAGCCGGACCGCGTGCGTGAACGGCCGCAGGATCACGGTCGACAGCAGCTCGATCGGCGACAGGATGACGTACAGCCACGCGGGCAGGCCGGGCGGGAACATCATGTTCTTGAACCAGCCGCCCAGACCCTGGTGCTTGATGCTCAGGAAGACCATCAGCACGTACACCACCGCGGCCGGCACGATCGCGAACGCGATGTGCGACGGGGCGGGCAGCTGCATCACCGGGATGACGCCCATCAGGTTCATCACGAGGATGAAGAAGAACGTCGACAGCAGGAACGGCATCCACTTGTCGCCGTCCTTGCCGATCATCGGCCGGGCGACCTGGTCGCGCACGAACAGGTAGCCGACCTCGCCGATGTTCTGCACGCCGCGGGGGACGAGCTTGGGCTTGCTGAAGGCCGCCCAGAAGAAGCCACAGACAATGATCACGGACAGGGCGACGATCAGCGTCGGCTTGGTCAGCCACGACGGGGCGCCGTCCCAGAGGGGACCCCAGTCGAAGATCTCGGTGCCCGGGGCCTGGAATTCGTTTCCGCCCTCGGCGGCGAGGAGTTGTCGCGCTATCACGCGGCAGTCCCTTCGTCAGTGACTCGCAGGTCGGTCAGTACTACACGTGCGTGCCCGAGGACGGTGCCATGCCCGTGGTGGACGTGGCCGCGGTCGGCCGGTCCACGGTCGGCAGGTCCACAGTCGGCGGCGGTCGACTCCGCCGTGGGCGCCGTCAGCGACCGTAGCGGTGGTAGACCAGGTAGAGCGCTAGAGCAAGGCCCACCAGGACGCCGATGGGGAGCAGCGCCGAGGTGCCCAGCCAGCGATCCAGCAGCCATCCCAGGCCGCCGTAGACCGCCATCCCGCTCAGCAGGTAGCTGGGGATGGACCAGGCGGCGTTGGTGAAGGCTCGATGGTCCGAGTCGGACTCCGGACCGGGCCGTCGCCCCTCCTTGCTCATCGCAGCACGGACCATAGCAGGCGACCCCCCGGGTGGTCATATTGGAGTAGTCCCGTACCGCCAAGATCGCCCGCACGTGCATCATGGGCTCCGGTCACGGGCGACACCGGCGGCCCCGGCGGGATCCAGGGACAGCGTCTTGTTCTTCAGGGCGGCGCGCGCCTCGGCGACGACCCACACGAGGGTCAGTGCGATCACCGACCAGGCGAACGCCTTGGTGTTCCACAGCGTGACGCCGTCCAGCACGGCCACCAGGACCAGCATCGCCAGCACCTTGCCCAGGTAGCTGAAGATGGCGGCGGCGAACATCATCTGCGGCGAGATGCGGGCGGCGTACCCCACCGCGACCACGCTGATGGTGAAGAAGGCGAGCACGACGACGGTACCGAGCGCGGCGCCCAGCGCACCCTTGGCCCCGGCCAGCGGCACGGCCGCCGCGATGACGGCGAGGCCGGCGAGGCCGGACGGGATCGCGGCGCCGCGGAGTATCCGGGCGTCGGAAGACTGCATGAGGGCTCCGGCTGGTCACGTAATGTGTTCGTCCCTTGTTCGTGAAAGGTATCACAAGCGTCCGGAACGTCCACAATTACCCTGTACGTAGCGACGCGACGTCGCGTGCGGTCACACACCGAGGTCGCGGCGCACCACGGACTGTAGCCCACGTCTCGCACTGGAACGTCCAGATGCGGCTGCGCGCCCCCTGGTGTTCACCCGTGCCGACAGAGTCCGACCTTGCGCGATGCGCGCCGTGCGGCCGGTCCGGGCCAGTTGTTGGGACCGCTCCAGGTCGGCGATGGCGCGGCCGGGACGCCGGCCCGGACGGACGCGGGTCAGGCGGGCTGGCGGGGACGGGCCGCGGCGGCCTCGCCGGACGCGAGCCGCGCCTGCTTGCGCTGCACCATCCGCGGCACCCCGATCATCACCACCACGCCGGCGACCGCCACGACCCCGGTCACCGACACCACCAGCGGCACCGAGTTGGTGAACGACAGCGTCACCAGGCTGGAGGCCAGCAGCCCCACCCAGAAGTACATGATCAGCACCGCGCGGCGGTGCGAGTGGCCCAGCTCCAGCAGCCGGTGGTGCAGGTGCTGCTTGTCCGGGGCGAAGGGCGACTTGCCCTGGTTGGTACGCCGCCACACCGCCAGCAGCATGTCGATGAACGGCACCGCCGCCACCGCCGGGATCAGCAGGATCGGCACGTAGAAGGGGAACAGCCGGTAGGTGCCGATGACCGCCGGGTCGAAGTTTCCGGTCAGCATGATCGTGGACGCGCTGAGCAGCAGCCCGATCAGCATCGACCCGGTGTCGCCCATGAAGATCCGGGCCGGGTTGAAGTTGTGCGGCAGGAAGCCCGCGCACATGCCCACCAGCACCGCCGCGGTCAGCGTGGCCGCGCTCAGCGTGATCAGCTTGAAGTCGATCGCCACCAGGTAGGCGTAGGAAAACAGCGCCAGCGCGGCGATCCCCACCACCCCGGCGGCCAGGCCGTCCAGCCCGTCGATGAAGTTCACCGCGTTGATCGTCGCGACGACCAGGAACACCGTCAGCGGCACCCCGTAGGCCGGGGGCAGCGACAGCGACGTGCCGGTGGGCAGCGGGATCACGTACAGCTGGATGCCCTGCATGATGAAGATCCCGGCGGCCGCGACCTGCCCGGCGAACTTGGTCAGCGCGTCCACGCCCCACCGGTCGTCGAAGATGCCGACCAGCACGATCAGCCCGCCCGACAGCAGCAGCGCCCGGTGCACGTTGACGTCGCCGTCCTCCAGCACCCGGCGCATCGCGGGCAGCCCCCCGGCCGCGGCCAGCGCGGCCACCATCCCGCCGAACATCGCCAGGCCGCCCAGCCGGGGCGTCGGGATGACGTGCACGTCGCGGTCCCTGGGGGCCGCCTGCGCCCCGAACCACACCGCGAACCGGCGGACGACGGGGGTGAGCAGGTAGGTCACGAGTGCGGCGATCAGGATCGTCAGCAGGTATTCCCGCACGCCGCACGCCTCCCCTCATCGGCCTCCTGGCCGCCGCTGCGCGGCACGTCGCGCCCGCCGCCCGGGTTCGGAGCCTCGCGTGACGTCGGCGGCGGCGATGCGGCCGGACCTGACCAACAAAACAGACGGCCGCCGGAGGCGATCGGTTCGCACCGGCGGTTCATCGCCAACTCTATTCCTCTCGCCCGGCCCCCGGTGCGTGATCCGCACCCGGAACCGGTGAAGGGAGACGATAGCGGTTCCGACCACGGCCAACGTGACACCGCCCAGGCTCGCGTCGCCCGCCGAGAGCGCCCACACGCCGTGCCGGGCGATCTCGTGCGACACGTCGGCGGCCACCAGCAGGCCGCCGAACGCCAGCAGCACGCGGCCGCCGTCCACCGGCACCGTGCGCCCGGCCCGGCCGATTTCCGCGACCGCCGCGATGCCGGCGAGGGCCAGCAGGAGCATCCCCGAGCCGGCCCAGGTGACCGCCCAGTGCGGCCGGGCGCGGAGGGGCGGCGGCACCGTGATCGCGCCCTTGGGCAGCAGCACCGTGACGCGCATGCTCTCGCGCGGGCGCAGGCCGCTCTGGGTGAACTCGATGGCGTACGGACCGTCGCGGTCCCGCAGGCAGCCGGTGACGGCCTCGCCCGTCCCGGACCGGCACCGCGCCTTGCGCAGCACCACCGGCGCCTCCACGCGCACGGCGGCCTCCCGGATCGGCACCTCCCAGGACGTGCCGAGGACGTCCCAGTTCAGCTCATCGTGAACGGCCCCCGGCGTGAACGCCCCCGACACCGTGTACTCGATCACGTACGCCTGCCGCCCCCGGACGGTGCGGTCGTCGTCCCCGACGGTGATCAGCAGGTCGTGCCACAGCCTGCGGGTCCGCGCCCGCGCCGGGGCCCCGGTGGACGAGCTGGTCCGCACGTCGCGGATCTCGAACAGCCGGTCGCCCCGCCGGTACGGCAGCCGCCGGACGATTCCGTGCTCGCCGCCCCGGGCGAAGTCGTAGGTGATGGTCTCCCGCACGTGCAGATCGCCGTTGCTGGCGATCGTCAGGACGACGTCGTAGGCCGGGATGCTCTCGAACCGCTCGGGCCCCGCGTCCCAGGTCGCGCCGCCCTCCTCGGCCGCCCGCCCGGCCGCCGGGGCGGCGGGCGCCAGCGCGAGCAGCACGAGGACGACGATCGCCGGAAGGGCACCGAGGGCGACCGTCCGCGCCCGGACCCGGCCACGCACGTCTGGCATCATTTCACCGCTCGGCCGACACGATCGCAGTAACGAGGCTATTACTCCCCGAAGTCTCCAGTTCCGTCCCGTTCAGGTTACGTGTCCTGTGCACGGCCGTGACCATGTCGGCGGCGGTACGGTCGCCTGTCCGGCGGGCGTCCTGTGACGAACCAGACGGTTTCAACGCGCCAATTCAGGGAATGGCGGGCCGTCATTTCCGGCACCCGCCCATGGCGTGCGCAGGGGTCGAATTCCGTCGCCGAGCGAAGAGCCGCCGCGCCCCCGTCCGGGCCGCGTCGCGCCGCAGTGGTCGTCGTCCGCGCCAGGCTGCCGTCCTGCCGCCTCTGGTCCGTCGTGGGGGCGCGGGCCCCCTGGCCGGTAGCTGGAACGCTAGGAGGGCGGCTTACGTGAGCGTGGAGGCCGACGGGACGCGCAGCAGAGGCGCAGCACGCATCACGGCAGCACGCATCACGATGGACGGCCCGGCCGCCGCGCCGCGGTCGCGCACCGCCGAGAGCGGTCGGCGGCGCACCGGCGCCGGGCACCTCCTCCGCGCCGGCGGCAGGCCGCTGACCTGCCTTTTCGCATGCAGAACGGTCGGATCCGCGGCGCCGGCGTCACCGGTCGCCTAGACGCGCGAGCATGCGGCCGCGCACCCGACCGCGTGCCGGCCGCGACGTGCGCAAGCCGTCAGAAGGTCTGCCGATCGGACGTTCCAGCGGACCTTTTCCCGAGCCTTCTCCGGGCGTTCCCCGGGCCTTCTCCGAGGCGTCGGCGACTACTTGGCCCCGTCTTTTCTGAGGGACGGTCCGGCCGAATCGCCCGCCTCTTCCGCGGGCTTGTCCGCACCGGATTTCGCATCCGATTCCGCGCCGGTTTCCGCGACTTCCCCGGAAGCGGTTCCGGCGGGCTTCTCCCCGGAGACCGCCGGCTTTTCCAACGAGACGGAAGGCTCCCGCGCGTCGTCCTTCCGCTCGTCGTGGTCCTCGTCTTCGCGCTCGTCCTCGCGCTCGTTGTCGTCGGTCAGCAGGACGCCGACCACCGCGCGGATCTTGTCCTCGGAGATCGCCCCGGCGCGCAGCAGCCGCGGGATCGGCCCGGTGAGGTCGATGATCGTGGACGCCTCGCCCAGGCCCGCCGGACCGCCGTCCAGGTACACCGACACCGCGTCGCCGAGCATCTTCTCGGCCTCGTCGGCCGAGCGGGCCGCCGGACGGCCGCTGAGGTTGGCGCTGCTGACCGCCAGCGGACCGGTCTCCTTGAGCAGCTCCACCGCCAGGTCGTGCATCGGCATCCGCACCGCCACGGTGCCCTTGGTGTCGCCCAGGTCCCACACCAGGTTCCGGTTGGCGCGGCACACGATCGTCAGGGCGCCCGGCCAGAACTCGTCGATGAGGTCCTGCCCGTAGAAGTCGGATCGTAGCCATGTCGTTCTGTGAGCCAAGGAGTTGGTGAGTGATGTTGTCTTCCTAAGACCGCTGGCCTCCGACTCCTTGGCGTCCAGCAGAGCGGTCACGGCGGCCGGGGTGAAGGCATCGGCACCGACGCCGTACACGGTGTCGGTGGGCAGCACGATCAGCTCTCCGCGCCGGACCGCCGAGACCGCCTCGGCGATCCCCCGGGTGCGCTCCATGGGGTCGGCGGCGCAGTCATAACGTCGGCTCACGGTGCCCATCCTTCCATGCCCGCGCCGCGCACCGGCCCCGCCCCGGGCGGGCGCCGCAAGCCGCCTCAGTCCGTTCCCAGGCGCGCGGTCACGAAGCGGTCGCGGTCGGTCAGGTCGCGGCGGTTGCGCACGTCCCGCCAGCCGTTCTCCTCGGCGAAGACCCAGTAGACCTCGTTGCCCTGCCGGTCGCTGTGCTCGACCGCCACGTACCCGCCGGGCCGCAGCAGCCGCCGCGCCGTGCGCTCCACCACGCGGATCGCGTCCAGGCCGTCGTCGCCGCCGCCCCACAGCGCCGCCGCCGGGTCGTGGTCGCGCACGTCCCTGGGCACGTACTCCCACTCGCTCATCGGGATGTACGGCGGGTTGCTGATCACCAGATCGACGGTGCCGTTCAGCTCGGCCAGCGCGGTGGCGAAGTCGTCCAGGTGCAGCCGCACCCGGCCCCGCTCGTCCAGCTCCTCCACGTTGCGGGTGGCGTGCACGAACGCGGTGGGGTCCTTCTCCACGGCGTGCACGCGGGCCCGCGGCGCCTCCTGGGCGATGGACAGCGCGATCGCGCCCGAGCCGGTGCCCAGATCGACCACCAGGGGGTCCCGCACGTCCATGTCGCGCAGCGTCTCCAGCGCCCAGCCGACCATCACCTCGGTCTCCGGACGCGGGATGAACACCCCCGGCCCGACCTTCAGCTCCAGGTAGCGGAAGAACGCGCGGCCGGTGATGTGCTGCAGCGGCTCGCCCGCCTCGCGCCGCGCCACGTACTCCCAGAAGCGGGCGTCGAACGCGGAGTCGGGCACGGTGTGCAGCTCGCCGCGCGGCACCCCGTGCACGGCGGCGGCCAGCTCCTCGGCGTCGGCGCGGGGCGATGCGGCCCCGGCGTCGGCCAGCCGCACGGTCGCCCGTGCGACCTCGTCGAGCAGCAGATTCATGACGTGGGTTGCGCCTCTTGCGCCTGTCCGGCCTCGGCCAGTCTGCGTGCCATGTCGGCGTCCACCAGCGCCTGGGTGACGTTGTGCAGGTCGCCGTCCAGCACCTGGTCCAGGTTGTACGCCTTGTAGCCGACCCGGTGGTCGGAGATCCGGTTCTCCGGATAGTTGTAGGTGCGCACCCGTTCGGAGCGGTCGACGGTGCGGACCTGGCTCTTGCGCTCGGCCGCCGCGGCCGCGTCCGCCTCCTCCTGCGCCATCGCCAGCAGCCGCGAGCGCAGGATGCGCATCGCCTGCTCCTTGTTCTGCAGCTGGCTCTTCTCGTTCTGGCAGGAGACCACCACGCCGGTCGGCAGGTGGGTGATGCGCACGGCCGAGTCGGTGGTGTTGACGCTCTGCCCGCCCGGACCGGACGAGCGGTACACGTCGATCCGCAGGTCGTTGGGGTCGATCTCGACCTCGACCTCCTCGGCCTCCGGGGTGACGAGCACGCCGACGGCGCTGGTGTGGATGCGGCCCTGCGACTCGGTGACCGGCACCCGCTGCACGCGGTGCACGCCGCCCTCGTACTTCAGCCGCGTCCACACCCCCTCCTCCTGGCCGGGGCGCGACTTCACCGCGACGGTCACGTCCTTGTAGCCGCCGAGGTCGGAGGGGTGGGAGTCGATGATCTCGGTCTTCCAGCCGGACCGCTCGGCGTAGCGCAGGTACATCCGCAGCAGGTCCCCGGCGAACAGGGCCGACTCCTCGCCGCCCTCGCCCGCCTTGATCTCCAGGATGACGTCCTTGCCGTCGTTGGGGTCGCGCGGCAGCAGCAGGCGGCGCAGCCGCTCGGCCAGCTCGTCCCGCCTGCGCTCCAGCTCCTCGGCCTCGGCGGCGAACGCGGGGTCCTCGCCGGCCAGCTCGCGGGCGGCGGCCAGGTCGTCCTCGATCGCGGTGATCTCCCGCTGGGTCTCGACGACCGGCCGGAGTTCGGCGTAGCGGCGGCCCAGCCGGCGGGCCAGCGCCGGGTCGGCGTGCACGCTCGGATCGGCGAGCCTGCCCTCGATGTCGGCGTATTCGCGGATGAGATCGTCGATCTTCACGGTGTCGTCGTCTCCGGCCTGGTGGCGGCCTTCGGGCCGGCGGACCGGCGGGGCCCGCGGGACGGCCGGGGCCGGAACGTCGATCGGGGCCGGGAGGTCGGCCGGGGTGGCTGGGTCGGTCCCGGCCGCGGGTCCGGCCGGGGTCGGTCTGGTGGAGCGGTGGGGCTCCGGCGGCGGACTCCGAACGGCCCGAGGACGCGCGTCGTCCCCGGGCCGGTCTCGGTCGCCGCGCTCACCCCTGCTTGCGGCCCGCCTTCTTGCCGAACCGCTGCTCGAAGCGCGCGACGCGGCCGCCGGTGTCCAGGATCTTCTGCTTGCCCGTGTAGAACGGGTGGCAGCTGGAGCACACGTCGGCGTGGATCACGCCGTTCTCGGCGGTGCTGCGGGTCTCGAACGTGTTACCGCACGTGCACGTCACGGTGGTGACGACGTACTTCGGGTGGATGTCGGGCTTCATGGTTCTCCTCGCTCAGGGCGGTCGCCGGGCGCTTCCCATCGCCTGCCTTGCGTTCCCACCAGGGCGGGGAGCGCACGGGGGAGGCGTGAACCGGTACCGCAGCGGTCGCACTCCAAGTGTGCCAGATACCCGAACGTGCCGAGGTCACCCGGCATTCCCCAAGACCGCCCGCTCCACCGGCGGCGCGCGTCAGGGGCGCCCCCGCACGGTCACGTGTTGCGGCCCAGGTAGGTGAGGACGGCCATCACGCGGCGGTGGCCGCCCTGGGCGGGCTGCAGGTTCAGCTTCATGAAGATGTTGGAGATGTGCTTCTCCACGGCGCCCTCGGTGACGACGAGCTCCTCGGCGATCGCCCCGTTGGAGCGGCCCTGGGCCATCAGCGCGAGCACCTCGCGTTCGCGCGGGGTGAGGGCGGCCAGCGGGTCGCCGGTGCGGCGGCGGCCGAGGAGCTGGCCGATCACCTCGGGGTCGATGACGGTGCCGCCGACGGCGATGCGGCGCACCGCGTCGATGAAGTCGGCCACGTCGGCCACCCGCTCCTTGAGCAGGTAGCCCACGCCCTCGGCGCCGCCGCCGATCAGGTCGGTGGCGTAGCGCTCCTCCACGTACTGCGACAGCACCAGGATGGGCGTGCCGGGGCGGCGTTCCCGGACGGCCAGCGCGGCGCGCAGGCCCTCGTCGGTGAACGACGGCGGCATCCGCACGTCCACGATGGCCAGGTCGGGTTCGTGTTCGTCCACCGCGTCGAGCAGGCCGGGCCCGTCCCCCACCGTGGCGGCCGTCTCGATCCCGGCGTCGGCCAGCAGCCG
Source organism: Actinomadura keratinilytica (assembly GCF_039539665.1). Taxonomy (NCBI): domain Bacteria; kingdom Bacillati; phylum Actinomycetota; class Actinomycetes; order Streptosporangiales; family Thermomonosporaceae; genus Actinomadura; species Actinomadura keratinilytica. The sequence goes on along the minus strand of NZ_BAABDO010000009.1, from coordinate 55,178 downwards.
GACGAGCCCCTCCCGCAGCAGCACCGAGTCCTCGGCGATCACCACCCGCATGCCCTCGATTATCGCGGCCCCGTCCGCATCCACCGGACGGGCCACTACCAGGTGCAGGGCAGGTCCGCGCGGATGACGGTGGGGCCGCCGGGCGGGCTGTCGACGACCAGCATCCCGTCGATGGTGGCGGCGCGGTCGGCCAGGCCGGACAGCCCGCCGCCCGGGTGCGCCACCGCCCCGCCGACCCCGTTGTCGGTGACCTCCACGACCACCCAGGAGTCCTCGCGGGCCACCCGGACCGTGGCACGGGTCGCCCGGGCGTACTTGGTGATGTTCGTCAGACACTCGGCGACGATGAAGTAGGCGATGCTCTCCACCGCGGCGGGCGGGCGCTCGGGCAGGTCCACACTCACCTCGACGGGCACGCGGGCGCGTCCGGCCAGCCCGGAGATCGCCGCGTCCAGGCCGCGGTCGGTGAGGATCGCCGGGTAGATGCCGCGGGCCAGGTCGCGCAGCTCGGTGATCGCCTCCTTGGTGCCCGCGTGCGCCTGCTCGATCAGCGCCCGCGCCCCCTCGGGGTCGTCGTCGAGCTTGGCGCGGGCCCGGCCGATGTCCATGGCGACCGCCAGCAGCCGCTGCTGCGCGCCGTCGTGCAGGTCGCGCTCGATGCGGCGGCGTTCGGCCTCGGCGGCGTCCACCCCGCGGGCCCGGCTGGCCCGCAGCCGCTCGGTGCGGGCCCGCAGCTCGCGGTTCTCCGCCTGCGAGGCGCTGGGGCCGAGCAGCGCCCGGGCCAGCAGCGCGTGCCCGATCGCGATGACGCGCGTGGCGTACAGGCTGAGGACGAGCAGCCCCAGGCCGACCGGGACGGCGGGCAGCGCGCCGATCGGGTTGCCCACCCAGAACGACACCGCCCCGAGGCTGACCTCGTCCCCGCCGGGCGTGACCGCCGTGATCAGCGGCAGGAACAGGAACGTGCCGGTCGCCGTCCACATCGCGACCGCGGCGGCGAACTCCACCAGCGACAGCGGGAAGCGCAGGACCAGAAAGAGCAGGTCCTTCCAGGTCGCCGGGTCGCCGGCCATGACCTTTAGCTTGGTCAGCGGGTTGCGGCCGGGGGGCAGCGGCCGGTAGGGGGTGGGGACGTCCACGCCGAACGCCAGGCGCGCGAGCGTCCGCTCCAGCATCGCCGCCAGCCGCCACAGCACCATCATCGCGGCCAGCATCGGGATGCCCACCCAGATGATCACCAGTGCGGACGACACCGCCATCCCCACCGTCAGCCCGATCAGCCAGGCGAGCCCGAGCGCGAAACCGGCCGCCTGGAACACCGCCGACCGCCAGAGCAGCCAGGACCGCGCCATGGCCACCGGTCGCCACGGCAGCTCGAGGATCGAGGCCCCGCCGCCCTTCATCTCGCCCACATCGACCTCCGTGCCGGGTCCGCCGTACGAACTCAGCCTGCCGGTGCCGCCCGCGCGGGGCCATGGTGCCCGCCGCCGACTGCGGGGTGGGGATATCCCCACCCCGCCCGGGAACGAGGGCCGGGGGTCATGCCGACGAGCGGACGTCCGGAAACCGGCGAAAGACGCATAACAGACGAGCGGTCGTCGCGAGCGTCGCGACGACCGCCGTCACGCACGGGCCGGCGGTGCCGCGGCGCACCACCCCCGGCGGAAGGTCACCGGGAGTCGGCGACCGTGGTCTGCTGGACCTGCAGCAGGAACTCGGCGTTGGACTTGGTCTCCTTCATCTTCTCGATGAGGAGCTCCAGCGCCTGCTGGGTGTCCAGGGCGTGCAGCACGCGGCGCAGCTGCCAGACCACGCGCAGCTCCTCCGGCGCCATGAGGATCTCCTCCTTGCGGGTGCCGGACGCGTCCACGTCCACCGCGGGGAAGATCCGCTTGTCGGCGAGCTGCCGGTTGAGCTTGAGCTCCATGTTGCCGGTGCCCTTGAACTCCTCGAAGATGACCTCGTCCATGCGGGACCCGGTCTCCACCAGCGCGGTGGCGAGGATGGTCAGCGAGCCGCCGTTCTCGATGTTGCGGGCCGCGCCGAAGAACCGCTTGGGCGGGTACAGCGCGGTGGAGTCCACACCACCGGACAGGATGCGGCCCGACGCGGGCGCGGCCAGGTTGTACGCCCGGCCCAGGCGGGTGATCGAGTCGAGCAGCACGACCACGTCGTGGCCCAGCTCCACCAGCCGCTTGGCACGTTCGATGGCCAGCTCGGCGACCGTGGTGTGGTCCTCGGCGGGGCGGTCGAAGGTCGAGTGGATGACCTCGCCCTTCACCGACCGCTGCATGTCGGTGACCTCTTCGGGCCGCTCGTCCACCAGCACCACCATCAGGTGGCACTCGGGGTTGTTCTTGGTGATCGCGTTGGCGATCGCCTGCAGCACCATGGTCTTGCCGGCCTTGGGCGGCGAGACGATCAGGCCGCGCTGCCCCTTGCCGATCGGCGACACCAGGTCGATGATCCGCGTGGTGAGCACGTTCGGCTCGGTCTCCAGGCGCAGCCGGTCCTGCGGGTACAGCGGCGTCAGCTTGGAGAACTCGACGCGGTTCTTGGCCTGCTCGGGCTCCATCCCGTTGATGGTGTCGACCCGGACCAGCGCGTTGAACTTCTCGCGCCGCTCGCCCTCCCGCGGCTGGCGCACGGCGCCGGTGATGACGTCGCCCTTGCGCATGCCGTTCTTGCGGACCTGGGCCAGCGAGACGTACACGTCGTTGGGCCCGGCCAGGTAGCCGGTGGTGCGGATGAAGGCGTAGTTGTCGAGGATGTCCAGGATCCCGGCGACGGGGATGAGGACGTCGTCCTCGTTGATCACCGGCTCCTCGTAGCGGTCGCCGCGGCCCCGGCCGCGGTTGCGCTCGCGGAACCGGCGGCCCCGCCGGCCGCGGCCGCCGCCGTCGCCGTCGTCGTCGGAGGACTGGCCCGAGCCCTGGCCGCCGCGCTGCCGCCCCTGCTGGTCGCGGCCGTTGCGGCCGCGCTGGCGGCCGCCGTCGCGGGCGCCGTCCCGGCCGCCCTCGCGTCCGCCCTGGGCCTCGCCCTCCTCGGCGCGGGCGTCGCCCTCGGACTTGGCGCCCTCGGACTTGCCGCTCTGCGCCGCGGCGGGCCGCTCGGCGTCGCGGTCGCCCCTGCCCTCGCCCTTGGACTGGGTGCGCTCGGACTTCTCGGCGGTCTTGTCGGTCTTCTCGCTCTTGTCGGCGGCCTTGTCGGCGGCCTTCTCGGCGGTCTTGCCGTCCTCGGCGGCCTTGTCGGCGGCCGGAACGGCCTCGGCGATGGTCACCTGACCCTCGGCGGCGTCGCGCTTGGCCGCCGAACGGGTGCGGCGCGGACGCTCGGTCTTGGTGGTGGCAGCGGCTCCCTGCTCGCCCCCGGCCGAGCCCTCCACCTGGGCGCCGCCCTGCTTCTCCTGGATGGCGGCGATGAGCTGGCTCTTGCGCATCCCGGTGGTGCCGGTGATGCCGAGGCTGGACGCGAGCGCCTTGAGCTCGGGCAGCACCATGGCCGAAAGGCCGGTGCCGGACCGGCGACGCCGGGGGGTGGCACGCTGCTCGCTGGCCTCGGCGGCCTCGTCGGCAGGCGCCTTGCTCGTTGCGTCCGTAAGGAGTTCGCTGGATTCGCTCACTAAGGGTCCTTCCCAGGGAGCGGGTGTAGGCCGGCGGTCGGCCAGGCAACCCGGTGGTGCGGCCCGGCGGGGGCGCCGAGTCGGGCTCCGCGGATCACGATGGGGCCGCGATCTGCGTTTTCTGGGCACAGCCAGATGATGGTCGGGGCGGTTCGCGCGTCGTCCCCGGTACCGCCACGTCCGTAGTATCGCTGGAACGGCTGACAACGGGATGTCACGGTTGCGGGAAGCCTAGTACGCGGGACCGACACGACCGAACGGCCGAACAGGTGACGCGTGGCTGACAAGCACACGGCCCCGAACGGGGCATCTGGTGCGGCAATCAGCCTAACATCACCAGGGCGCACTGCTATTCCCCAGAGGTCGATGTCTTCGCATTTTACCTAGGCGGATCGTTGCACCCGGCCGGAGCGCCGCACAGCCCCCTTCCCCCTGCGCACGGCGTGCCGCCCGTCAGCACGTCGGGAACCGGTTCTCCCAGGCCCTGAGCTCAGGACCGGATGCCGGGACCGTCGGAACCATCGGACTGAACGCACGCGCCATGGGGGGCAACGTCCAGCGGGTGTATGTGCCACCCATTACCCACTTCCGGGCCCATCGAATCAACTTGTGATGCGGTTGTGAAGGCCAGGACAGTAGGTCCTGCCCCGGAAATCACCGCGGGCACGCCCTTGGCGCGCAGCTTTTCCACCAACGCGGCCGATTCCGGCATGGCGGGGGCCCGGTATCTCTGGTGCAGACGGTCCTCGGTCGCGTCCAGCAGCACCTCGGGGCCGAGCCCGCGGGTGAGCGCGGCGACGAGCAGGGCGGCGCGGGCCGCGTTGGCGGCGGCGTCGGCGTGCGGCACGGTCTCCGGCAGCAGCCCCCGCGCGCGCTCGGTGGCCAGCCGCGTCTCCGGGACGAACGCCACGACCTGCCCGACCTCGGGGGCGAGCCGCACCAGGCGGGGGCCCTGCGGGGTCGTCCACGCGACCGTCAGGCCGCCCGCCAGGCACGGCGCGACGTTGTCGGGATGCCCCTCGATCTCGGTGGCCAGCCGCAGCGCCGCGTCGTCGTCGAGCACCCGCCCGTGCGGGTGCAGATGACGCGCCGCGACGATGCCCGCGACGATCGCGGCCGACGACGAGCCCAGGCCGCGGCTGTGCGGGATGCGGTTGACGCAGCGCAGCCGCAGCCCGGCCCACTCGGTCCCGGTGGCGGCGGGCGCGAGCGCGTCGATGGCCTCGAACGCCCGGCGCAGCGTGGCGACGATCAGGTGCCGCTCGCCCCGTTCGGCGACCTCGGCGCCCTCGCCGGCCACCTCGATGGACAGGCCGGTGAAGCGGGCGCCGGCGAAGTCGACGTCCACCTCGACGTCGTCGTACAGCGTCAGGGCCAGGCCGAGCGAGTCGAACCCCGGGCCGAGGTTGGCGCTGGTGGCGGGCACCCGGACCCGCACCGGACCCGGCGGGTCTGCGGCGCCCCCGCGGCGGCTCACGCCAGGCCCAGCGCGGACGCGGCCGCGTGGGCGTCCACCTTGACCGTGGTGGGGGCGGGCGCCCCGGAGATGGCCCAGTCGGGGTCCTTGAGGCCGTTGCCGGTCACGGTGCACACGACCCGCGACCCGCGCGGCAGGACCCCCTGTTCGGCGGCCTGCAGCACGCCCGCCACGCTCGCCGCCGAGGCGGGCTCGACGAACACGCCCTCCTCGCGGGCCAGCAGCCGGTAGGCGGCCAGGATCTGGCGGTCGGTGACGGCGTCGATCGCGCCGCCCGACTCGTCGCGCGCGGCGACCGCCAGGTCCCACGAGGCGGGGTTGCCGATGCGGATCGCGGTGGCGATCGTCGACGGCTTGGCCACCGGCCCGCCCCGCACGAACGGCGCCGCCCCGCTGGCCTGGAAGCCCAGCATGCGCGGCGTCTTCGACGCCACCCCGTCGGCCGCGTACTCCTTGTAGCCCATCCAGTAGGCGGAGATGTTGCCGGCGTTGCCGACCGGCAGGCAGTGCACGTCGGGCGCGTCGCCGAGCGCGTCCACGATCTCGAACGCGGCGGTCTTCTGGCCCTGCAGGCGGAACGGGTTGACCGAGTTGACCAGCGCCACCGGGTAGTCCACGGCGAGCTTGCGGGCCAGCTCCAGGCAGTCGTCGAAGTTGCCGTCCACCTGCAGCAGCCGCGCGCCGTGCACCAGCGCCTGCGCCAGCTTGCCCATGGCGATCTTGCCCTGCGGGACCAGCACCGCGCACGTCATCCCCGCGCGCACCGCGTAGGCGGCCGCGGAGGCGGAGGTGTTGCCGGTGGACGCGCAGATCACCGCCTTGGCGCCCTCCTCGGCGGCCTTGCTGATCGCCACCGTCATGCCGCGGTCCTTGAACGACCCGGTGGGGTTGGCGCCCTCCACCTTCAGGTGGACCTCGCAGCCGGTCAGCCGGGAGACCCGCGGGGCGGGCACCAGCGGCGTGCCCCCCTCCCGCAGGGTGATCACCGGGGTCCGGTCCGACACCGGGAGCCGGTCGCGGTACTCCTCGATCAAGCCGCGCCACGCGCGGGCGGTCGCGTTCACTGTCGCTCCTTGGATGACCTGCGCTGCTGCGCAGATTCTAGAGCCCCGGGCGGGCCGGGGCGGCGTACCCGGGCGGGTCTCCCGCCCGGCCGCCCGTCGGCTTCCCGTCGGCTTCCCGTCGGCTACTCGTCGGCCTCGACGCGCATGACGCTGGAGACCTCGCGGACGATGTCGAGGCCGCGCAGCCCCCGCACGGTCGCCGACAGCGCGGCGTCCGGCGCGCGGTGCGTCACCACGACGAGCTGGGCGTCGTCGCCGAATCCGACCTGCCGCACCGCCTGGATCGACACGCCGTGCCGGGCGAACTCCTCGGCGACCGTGGCGAGCACGCCCGCCTGGTCGGCCACGTCCAGCTGGATGTAGTAGCGGGTGACGGTCTCGCCCATCGGCAGCACCGGCAGGCTGGCGTAGGTCACCTCGACCGGGCCGGACGCGCCGCCCACCAGGTTGCGGGCCACCGCCACCAGGTCGCCGAGCACCGCCGAGGCGGTGGGCGCGCCGCCCGCGCCGGCGCCGTAGAACATCAGCGAGCCGGCCGACTCGGCCTCGACGAACACCGCGTTGTAGGCCTCGCGGACGCTGGCCAGCGGGTGCGACCGGGGGATCATCGCCGGGTACACCCGGACCGACACGCCGCGCCCGTTGCGCCCGTCGGGCGAGGGGATCCGCTCGCAGATGGCCAGCAGTTTGACCACGCTGTCCATCGCCTTGGCCCCGGCCACATCGGCGCTGGTGACCTCCGTGATGCCCTCGCGGTGCACGTCGGCGGCGGACACCGGGGTGTGGAAGGCCAGCTGCGCCAGGATCGCCGCCTTGGCCGCCGCGTCGAACCCCTCGACGTCGGCGGTCGGGTCGGCCTCGGCGTATCCGAGCGCCTGCGCCTCCTGCAGCGCCTCGTTGAACCCGGCGCCGTGCGTGTCCATCTGGTCGAGGATGTAGTTGGTGGTGCCGTTGACGATGCCCAGCACCCGGTGCACGTGGTCGCCGACCAGCGACTCGCGCAGCGGCCGCAGCAGCGGGATCGCCCCGGCCACCGACGCCTCGTAGTACAGGTCCGCCCCGTACTCGCGGGCGGCGGCGAACAGCGTCGCGCCGTCCTCGGCCAGCAGCGCCTTGTTCGCGGTGATCACCGACTTGCCGGACTTCATCGCCTCCAGCAGCAGCGAGCGGGCGGGCTCGATGCCGCCGATCACCTCGATGACGATGTCCACGTCGTCCCGGGTGACCAGGGCGTGGGCGTCGGTGGTCAGCAGCGCGGGGTCCACGCCCTGGCGGACCCGGTCCGGCCGCCGCACCGCGATCCCGGCCAGCTCCAGCGGTGCGCCGACCCGTGCGGCCAGGTCGTCGGCCTGGTCGCGCAGCAGCCGCACCACCTCGGTGCCGACGACGCCGCAGCCGAGCAGCGCCACCCTCAGCCGCCGAGGCGTCCCCCGCCCAGGTTTCACACTCCTACCTCCGCATCAAGCCGCAGCAGGTCCTCGTCGGTCTCCCGGCGGACGATGACCCGCGCCTCCCCGTCGCGCACCGCCACCACGGCGGGCCGGGGAACGTGGTTGTAGTTACTGGCCATTGATCGACAGTACGCACCGGTGGCCGCGACCGCCACCAGGTCGCCCGCCGAAAGATCTTCGGGCAGCCACAGGTCTCGCACGACGATGTCGCCGCTCTCGCAGTGCTTGCCGACAAGTCTGCTGAGCATCGGGGCCGCATCGGACGAGCGGCTGGCCAGCGTACAGGTGTACTCGGCGCCGTACAGGGCGGTGCGGAGGTTGTCGCTCATCCCCCCGTCCACCGAGACGTAGGTGCGCAGCCCCTCCACATCCTTGACGGTGCCGACCTCGTACAGGGTAACGCCACCCGGACCCACGATCGCCCGGCCGGGCTCCACGGTGAGTCGCGGCATGGCCAGGCCATACGCCCGGCATTCGCGCGACACGATGGTCCGGAGCGAGTCGGCGATCGCCTTGGGATCGTGCGGCTCGTCCCCGGTGACATAGGCGATTCCGTAGCCGCCGCCCAGGTCCAGCTCGGGCAGTTCCAGGCCGTGCTCGTCGCGGATCTGCACCAGCAGTTCGGCCAGCCGGTGCGCGGCCACCTCAAAGCCGTCCGTGTCAAAGATTTGCGACCCGATATGAGAGTGCAGGCCCACCAGCTCCAGCCGGCTCAGCGCCAGGACTCTGCGGACGGCCTCCAGCGCGGCCCCCGTGTTCCGGGAGAACCCGAACTTCTGGTCGTCGTGGGCCGTGGCGATGAACTCGTGGGTGTGGGCCTCGACACCTGTGGTGACCCTCACCATCACCTTGGGCCGGACACCGCGCTCCTCGGCCAGGTACCCCAGCCGCGCGATCTCCTCGAACGAGTCGATGACGATGCGTCCGACCCCCACGTCCAGGGCCTTCTCCAGCTCCGCCATGGACTTGTTGCTGCCGTGGAGGGTGATGCGTTCCACCGGGAAGCCCGCCGCCAGCGCGACGGCGAGCTCGCCCCCGGTGCACACGTCCAGTCCGAGCCCCTCCTCGTTGAGCCAGCGCGCGACGGCCGTGCACAGGAACGCCTTGCCCGCGTAGTGCACGTCTCCGTCGTGGAAGGCGGCCGCGTACTCGCGTGCGCGCGCCCGCACGTCCTCCTCGTCGTAGACGTACAGGGGCGTCCCGAACCGTTCCGCCAGCTCCCGTACGTCCACCCCGCCCACGTGCAGCACGCCGTTCTCACGCCTGGCGCTGCGCGGCCAGATCTGGGGCTCCAGCGCGTTCAGGTCCTCCGCCGGAGGCAGCGGGTGTTCTTCGGGCAGGACGTCGGCGTGCCTCGGTCCCGCGGGGTGCACTCTGCTCATATCCGCTCTCTAGGGGTCTCACCGATCGTGTTCAGGCAACTGCCGAGGGCGATGCGCGTGGCCTCCGCCAACGTGACCCGGGCCGCGTGCACCGCCCCGGGTTTCTCCGCGCCCTTCGGCAGCGCCGGACACCGCTCGTGGACGTCGTGGTACGCCTCGGCCAGCCGTTCCAGATAACGCCTCAGAGGCCGGGATCCTTGCCCCATGCGCGAGGGGAACTCGCCCAGCACCCCGATCAGCCGGAGTTCCTCCTCGGTGTCCAACCCCACGGGCTCCCCCGCGTCCACCCCCAGATCCCCGGCCTGCCTGCGCACAGCGGCCGCCCGCGCGTAGGCGTACCGCACGCAGAACCCGGGATTGTCGAACGTCCTCGGCCACTCCGGCCACACGGGCGCGGCGGAGGCCCGCCGCCGCGGGGACGGCTCGGGGGCCGTCTCCACCAGCCAGGTCAGCAGATCCCCGGGCCGCTCGACCCGGACCGTGACAAACCCCCCGTCGACCCGGACCTCGGCGACCCCGGCGGACGCCGCGACCCGCTCGGCGACGACCCGCGCCGAAAGGCCCCTGCGCAGGGCCACCGGGCTGGCGTACAGGCCCGGCCCCACGCACCTGAGCGCCACCTCGCCGGGCTCGGCCCCGGCGGCGGCCGCGAGGGCACCGCACACATCGGCTGGAGTCACCCTCGTGAGACTATCCGACCACTATTTGGACACTGCCGCCAGCTTCCGCACGGTCTGGATCAGGTGGTTGGGGTCGAACGGCTTGGCCACGTAGGCGTCCACGCCGATCTCCTCCCCCCGCCGCACATCGTGCTCCTGCGCCCGCGCTGTGATCATCACGACCTTGATGTGGCTCGTCGCCGGATCCTGCCGCAGCCGCACCGCGGTCACCCATCCGTCCAGCCGCGGCATCATCACGTCCAGCGTGATCACATCCGGCCCGACCTCGCGCACCTTGTCCAGGCAGTCCTGCCCGTCCACGGCCGTCGCGACCTCGAACCCCTCCAACTGCAGGTTCACGGCGATGAGCTGGCGTATCACCTCATCGTCGTCCACGACCAGCACGCGTCCCAGTGGCTCGGTCACGGCCACGAAGGTAGTCGACCCCGCCCGCCCGCGCACGGCGAACAAACGAGGTGCGCGCCGGCCCGCCGATCCTGGTAGCCTTTTCTCGCAGCGAACGCCCGCCCCCTTAGCTCAGGGGATAGAGCAACGGCCTCCGGAGCCGTGTGCGCAGGTTCGAATCCTGCAGGGGGCACTCGAGGCGACCAGCCAAGACCCCGGTCGGCCAGGCGCAACGCCTGTCGCCGGGGTTTTCGCGTGCATGCGCCGATGCGCCATGGACGCCGCCGCGGGTCGCGCGACCTTCGCGGAGCCGGGGCCGTGTTCGTGCCGGTCACCGAAGGTCGCGGCGGGAGGCCCGCGCTTGCGGGACCAGGCCGTGGATGCACTCGGCGTAGCTCTTCGGCAGGACGCCAACGCCGCGTCCCGCCCACTCGGCCGCACACACCGGAACACCCGCGATCACCCTCCCCGAAAGATGTTTGTGACGGAAGTCACAGCACTTATGTGAGTGGGTGACCTCGCCTGCGCCGTCGTCCGCGCTCGGTCCAGGACCTGCCACAGCGCGGAGGACTGTTACGCCGCCGCGAGTCGGCGTCATTCCTGCGGGGGGAAGTTCTCCAGTCCGGCGGCCTTCCACTCCCCGTCCCGCAATTCCCAAATCGACCGCAGGCCGATCGGCCCGTCAGGGGTCCGGTACACGGTCTCGCCGATCCGGCGGTCTCCTTCGGCGCGCACGCTCCTGATCTCGAATCCCTCGACCGCCCCTTTCCCCGGCACCCGCACGCCCTCGAACACCGCGGGAATGTTCTCCCGCACCATGTCCGCCAATGCCGCCCGCACGTCGCCCGACGCGACATATCCGACGTGCCGCTCGTACACGGCCCGAAAATCGTCCAAGGTCACCGTGCGCTCCCACCGCTCGGCCGGCCGTTCTTGCAGTCACCATGAAAACGGATCGTCCCGCAGGCCGCGCCCGCGGCCCGCGGCCTCGCGCATATCCGCAGGTCCGTGCCATCGGGCCCGGAAGTGGGCGGTTGAGCGAGACCAGGAGAGGTCCGGCGGTCTGCCGCAGCGGCGGCTCGTCCCCTGCAGCGCATGGCGAGCAGGAGCCCGCCGGCCCCGATCGGCGGGGCGCGGCCGTCTTCTGAGGCCGGTGCGGATTCGGCACTCGTGCCGGCCTCGGAGTTCCTCAGCCGAACGCGCCGACCACCGGTTTGGTGATCAGCGGAATGGTGAGGCCGAATGGCCGCACCGCGTTCTTTCGGAGTGTTGGAGCGGTCGAAATGGCGAGCCCATCCCGGGCCGGACGCATCGCGGGGGCGGATTCATTTCAGGTGGCGGAGATGGCGCGTTCCGTACCAGGTCTGGTTGGCGATGCGGTAGCGATGCGCGGCTTCGCTGTCGGGATGGTTCGGGCCGATGTCGACGGTGTCGGCGCGGGACCAGGCGCCGCCGACCTTCTGGTCGACGAAGTAGGCGAACTCGTTGAAGTCCAGCGCCGAGGACACGAACGTGTTGGTGATGGTGAGCCGGCTGCGTCCCGCGGTCAGCGCAGCGGGAAGGACGACGCTCTGCTCTTTCCATCCCTGCGATTCCCCGTGCAGGGGTTGCCATACCGCGGCCAGGCTCCCGTCGACGGTGACGGTCGCGGTCTGCCGCGCGACGGCGGCGTCGAGACGGCGGGTCAGCCGTATCTCGGTATGGGCCGGGTCGACGGTCACGGTGAAGCGGCTCGACCCGCCGCCGCCGAACGCTCGTCCGTCGTCGATCAGGGTGTGGTGGTGAGGGGCGCCGGTGCCGATGAGCGTCGAATACGCGATGGCGGCGGCCACCCCCGCGACAGCGGCCAGCCCGACCGATGCCGCGATGCGGCGCCAGGCGGGCCTGCGGCCGCCGGCGGGTGCGCCCGTGAGCGGCCCGGTGTTCCGGCGCGCCGCCGCGCCGCCGCCTTCGGGTTCGCCGGAGTGGCGCAGAGGGGCGGCCCCGTCCCGGTCCGCTTCGGCGAGCCGCATTCTGGCGGCCTGCGCGGCGGACATCTGGGCGATCTTCACCCGCTCCCATGCCCGCTCCCAGTCGGGGATCTGCTCCTCGGGCACCCGGCACGCCCGCAGGAACGCCACCATCACCGCCTTCTTGGGGAACCTGCGGCCGGCGAGCATGTCCGAGCAGGTCGCCCGCGGCAGCCGGGCCCCGCCCGCCCTGCTCGCCCGCAGCTCCAGCTCCCGCAGCGACGCATCGGCCCGCGCGTACTGCTCGGCCAGCAGTCTCGCCAGCTCGTCTCCGCTCGTCACCGAGTCCAGCTCGGGCCGGCGCGCCGCCCGGGCTTGTGGATCACCGCTCATCATCACGCCGGACCTCTGCGCTCGAAGGTGGTGCCGACCCCGCCGCCGATTATCCCATCCGATCCTGTCCGACAGTGTCCGAACGGTGACCGTACGTGTCCACTTGTGGTCGGGTTCTCGCCGCCTGCCGTCCGCTCCCGGCCGCGGCTCGGACGAAGGCGGCCGAGCCTGTCCACCGCCCTGGTGGACACCCGCGCGGCGGGCTTTCCTCGTCTCCGGGCGCCGGTCGGCCGCCGGTCACGCGGCGCCGGCTCCCGACGGCGGTGCGCATCCGGTGCACCGCGACCGGAATCCACAAGGAGAGACCGAGATGCGACCACGCCTTCCGGCCGCCGTGATGCTCACGGCCGCCTCCGTCGCGTCGCTCACGCTCGCCGCCCCTCCCGCGCAGGCCGCCTCGGCCCCCGCGGCCCAGGCGCCCATCATGGGCTGGGAGATCGAAGGGAAGTACTGGACCTACGACGGCTGCGTCTCCACGGGCCACCAGGGCGTGGAACGCGGGGACTGGAGCAGGTTCCAGTGCCGCCCGGGAAAGCTCCAGTGGGTGCTGTGGGTGCTTCGGCCGTGACGCACGGCGCGGGCTCGGTTCACGGCCGAGCCCGCGCCGCCGGGCGAAGCCGCTCGGCGGACCGCGGTGGGTCCGCGGCAGTGCGGCGACCGGGCCGATTCCGGCTCGGCAGCGGAAGGCCGGCACGCCGAAGCGGGTGGCGGCACCGCGCCGCTCGGCCGCCCCACCGCGGATCGGCGATGCGCACACCGCATTTTCTGATCACTCGATCGGTCAAGGGAGCGATCATGGCCGACGCGATGGTGGAGCGGGCGCAGCGGTTCGTCAACTCCTACAACGTCCCCGGCATCCCGAAGATCGAGGTGACCGGCAGGACGGGCTGGACGGTGATGCACGCGCTCACCCGGGCGCTGCAGTACGAACTGGGCCTCACCGAGCTGTCCGACGGGTTCGGCCCGGCCCCCCTGGCCGGCCTGCAGGCCCGGTTCCCGGTCATCGACGGCAACACCCGGCACGGCAACGTCTGCCGCATCGTCCAGTCCGCCCTGTACTGCAAGGGGTACGACGGCGGGGAGATCGACGGCGTCTACAACGCGCGGGTGTCCGCCGCGGTCGCCGAGCTGAAGCAGCACATGGGCGTCGCCGGCGTGTACCCGGGCGACGGAGTGACGCCGAAGGTGTGCAAGGCGCTGCTCACCATGGACGCCTACGTCCCGGTCAGAGGCGGCTCGGACCAGGTCCGTTCCATCCAGCAGTGGCTCAACGGACGCTACACGGGCCGCCGCGACTTCTTCATCACGCCGTGCGACGGCCACTTCTCCCGGGACGTCCAGAAGGCCCTGCTCCTGGCGATCCAGTTCGAGCTCGGCATGTCCGACGACGTCGCGAACGGACGCTTCGGGCCGGGCACCCAGGCGGGCATCAGGCAGCAGGCCGTTCTCGGCGTCGGCTCCGCCGACACCGGCAGGCGGTTCGTGCACCTCTTCCAGGCCGCCATGATCTTCAACGGCTGGCGGACGCCGTTCGACGGCCGCTACACCGGCGCCGTGGCGCGCACGGTGGCGGACTTCCAGCGGTTCGTCCGGCTCCCGGCCACCGGAACCGGGGACTTCCGCACCTGGGCTTCGCTGCTCGTCAGCACCGGCGACCCGACCCGCCGCGGCACCGCCTGCGACTGCATCACCGAGATCACCGCCGCCCGCGCGCGGGCGCTGCGCGCCGAGGGCTACACCACCGTGGGCCGGTACCTGTGCAACGCACCCGGCCCGAAGGCCAGGAACAAGAAGATCCAGCCGGGCGAACTCGACACGATCACCGCGGCGGGGCTCTCGGTGTTCCCCATCTACCAGACCAACGGCGGCGACCGCGACTACTTCACCCCGCACCAGGGCGCCCACGACGCCCAGGCCGCGGTCGACGCCGCCCAGGAGCACGGCTTCCAGCGCGGCACCACCATCTACTTCGCGGTCGACTACGACGCCGTCGACGAGGAGGTCACCAGCCGCGTCATCCCCTACTTCCGGGCCCTCGCGGCGCGCATGGCGAACTACGGCGGCCCCTATTCCGTCGGCGTCTACGCGCCCCGGAACGTGTGCAGCCGCCTCGCCGCGGCGGGGCTGACGGTCTCCAGCTTCGTGTCGGACATGTCGGTCGGCTACAGCGGCAACCTGGGGTTCCCGCTGCCGAAGAACTGGGCCTTCGACCAGATCTCCACGATCTGGGTCGGCAGGGACGCCGGCCGCATCGAGATCGACAACGACATCGCCTCCGGCCGCGACCCCGGCCAGACGCGGTTCGCCCCGCGTCCGGCGGCCGACCGGCTGGACGTCGCGTTCGACTGGTCGCAGGGCGACCGGCTCTTCCGCGAACTCCTCGCCTACATGGAGTCCCACGGCCTCGAAGGCGGCGGACGCCTGCGCAGCACGCGGACGTGCGTCCGCAAGCTGCAGGACATGGATGCGCTGATCACCGGCCTCAGCCGCGCCTTCCGGATGCGCAAGTCCCTCATCCAGACCGTGGTCTTCTGGGAGTACCACGCCGACATCGGCGACCCGGTCGCCGACCTCGCCGTCGCCGCCTACTACCAGTACCTGGAGGCGTACGAGGAATGGGAGAAGAACCCCGTCGGCCCCCCGCCGCCGGCGCCGACCGTGTCGAAGAAGGACGCCAGCACCGGCGTGGCCCAGATCTTCGCGGGGACGGCCATCGCGGCCCGCAACCATGCCGTCGACGTGCACCTCATCAGCGAACCCCGGCTGGACGGCAACGACTGGCATGTCATGTGGCGGGTCTGGAAGCGCCTGCGGGACGACGACGACTACAACGTGAGCACCGTGCCGCTGGTGCTCGTCCACGCCGCGCACCTGGTCGGCGTCAAGACCTCCCCGCTGCGCTACAACGCCGCGGAAACGGCGGACGTCCTGGCGCGGTACAACGGCACCGGCTCGGATGCGGCCGCCTACGGACGGCGCGCCCGCGACTTCTACCTGATCTTCGAGAAGTACAACGCCCCGCTCCGCGGCTGACCGGGGTCAGGAACCCGGACCGACCGGCGGCGGCACGGTACGTTAACCGCGCT
Source organism: Actinomadura keratinilytica (assembly GCF_039539665.1). Taxonomy (NCBI): domain Bacteria; kingdom Bacillati; phylum Actinomycetota; class Actinomycetes; order Streptosporangiales; family Thermomonosporaceae; genus Actinomadura; species Actinomadura keratinilytica. The sequence continues at coordinate 39,690 of NZ_BAABDO010000009.1, read as the reverse complement.
CTTACCGCCGGTCTGGCCCAATGAGAGCATGCGCATACTGGTGGCCGAAGACGAACGCTTCCTCGCCGACCTCATCGCCGACGGGCTGCGCGAACAGGCCATGGCCGTCGACGTCGCCTACGACGGGGCCGCGGCGCTGGAGCGCCTCGCGGTCAACCGCTACGACGTGCTCGTGCTGGACCGGGACCTGCCCCAGGTCCACGGCGACGAGATCTGCCGCGAGCTGGCGCAGCGCGGCGACCCGGTGCGCATCCTGATGCTGACCGCCTCCGGGGCGGTGCACGAGCGGATCACCGGCCTGAACCTCGGCGCCGACGACTATCTGGCCAAGCCGTTCGCGTTCGACGAGCTGGTGGCCCGGATCCGCGCGCTCGCCCGCAGGGCCAACCCGCCGCTGCCGCCCGTGCTGGAACGCAGCGGCATCACCCTGGACACCGCGCGCCGGCAGGCCCACCGCGACGGCCGCTACCTGCGGCTGTCCCGCAAGGAGTACGCGGTGCTGGAGGTGCTGATGCAGGCGCGCGGCAGGGTCGTCAGCACCGAGGAGCTCCTGGAACGGGCGTGGGACGAGCACACCGACCCGTTCACCACCGTCGTCAAGGTGACGATGAGCAAGCTGCGCGCCAAGCTCGGCGACCCGCCGGTCATCGTCACCGTTCCGGGAAGCGGGTACCGGTTGTGAGGGCGCTGCGCGCCGCGCGGCGCAGATGGCCGTTCGGCGGCTCGGTGCGGGCCCGGATGACGCTGCTGTACGGCGGGCTGTTCACCGTGATCACCTCGGCGGTGCTGGTCGGCGCGGCGCGGCTCCAGCAGGAGGTCCTCGGCCGGAAGGTGCAGGACTTCCCGTTCGGCGCCCGCGTCGCCGCGATTCCGTGCGACCGGCGCCCGCCCGAGGCGCCCTGCTCGTCGCTCCCCTACCAGGCCCCCGCGCCGGACGCGGCGGACCCGGACCACGAGCGGGGCGAGCTGCTGGCCAGCCTGGCGGGCTCGCAGCGGCTGATCACCGTGGTCGCCATCGCGGTGATCGCCGTGCTGGCGTTCGCGTTGTGCTGGTGGCTGACCGGGCGGCTGCTGCGGCCGCTGCACCGCATCACCGCCACCGCCCGCCGGCTGTCGCTGTCCAAACTGCACGAGCGCATCGCGCTGGACGGGCCGCAGAACGAGCTGAAGGAGCTGGCCGACACCTTCGACGCGATGCTGGACCGGCTGGAGCGGGCGGTGGCCAGCCAGCGCCGCTTCGTCGCCAACGCCTCGCACGAGCTGCGCACCCCGCTGGCGATCCAGCGCACCGCCGTCGAGGTCGGCCTGGCCGACCCGACGCCCGCGAAGGTGGCGCGGATCCGGGCCGAGCTGCTGCGCAACACCCAGCGGTCGGAGCGGCTCATCGAGGGCCTGCTCACCCTCGCGCAGGGCGAACGCGGCCTGGACACCCGCGATCCGGTGGACCTCGGCGGCGTGGTGGAGCAGGTCGTCGCCGAGCACCGGCGGCTCGCCGAACGGGGCGGCGTCGCCGTTTCGGTCGCCACCGTCCCGGTGACCGTCCTCGGGGACGAGGTGATGCTCACCCGGCTGGTCGCCAACCTGGTGCAGAACGCGATCCGGCACAACCATCCCGGCGGACGCGTCGCGGTCGAACTGTCCCCGGACATCGGCCTGGTGGTCGGCAACACCGGTCCGCAGGTGCCGCCGGAGCGGGTCGGCGAGCTGTTCGAGCCGTTCCGGCGGCTGCACGCCGACCGGACCGGTGCGGCGGGGGGCGCGGGGCTCGGCCTGTCCATCGTGGCGGCCATCGCCCGCGCCCACGACGGTGCCGTGCACGCGACGGCCAACCCGGACGGCGGCCTGCGCGTCACCGTCGCCCTCCCGGTCCACGCCTCCCCTGCGCCGCGCGCGCCTGCGCGCTGAGCCGGGCCGCTCAGCCCCGGGACTCCAGCCATTCGGCGATCGCCTGCCAGGCGGCGCGCAGCATGTCGGACCGCACCATGTCGGTGTGCCGGCAGGGCAGGCCGACCACGGTGATCTCGCCCCGCACGTAGGGCTCCCAGCGGCCGGGGTCCGGGGCGTTGCCGTCGGCGTGCTCGCCGGCGGTGAACAGCAGCATGTCCCCGTCGAAGACGCCCGGCCGGTGCCTGCGGCGCAACGCGGTGTTGTTGTGGAAGATCTTCGCGACGAGCATCAGCTCCTCGTCGGAGATGCCGCCGAGGACCTCGCCGACCTCCGCGCGGAACCGTTCCGCGGTGCGCCGCAGGTCGGTTTCCGGGTCGGTCTCCACGGGGGCCGGGTGGTCGCCGGGCTCGGGCAGGGGCGCGGGCGGCTGCGCGCCGTCCCGGTCGACGAACGGGTAGGCGTCCATGACGACCAGCGCGGCGACGGTCTCCCCGGCGGCCTGGAGCTGCACGGCGATCTCGTGGACGGGCACTCCGCCGAAGGAGAAGCCGAGCAGGTGGTAGGGGCCGGTCGGCTGCACCGCGCGGATCTGCTCGACGTAGTCGGCGGCCATCTCCCGGACGCTCGCGGCGGGGGCGCCGCCGTCGAGGCCCGCGGCCTGCAGCCCGTACAGCGGCAGATCGTCCGGTACGAACCGGGCGAGCGGCCGGTAGCACCAGGCCAGGCCGGCGCCGGGCGTGCGGCCCTCGGCGTCCGCCGTCGCGATCTTCGAGACGGTCTGGTGCAGGCCGAGTCCCAGGGGCGCCGCGGTCACGCCGAGGCAGAGCGCCGCCAGGGTGAGCGCGGTCCGGGCGGGCCGGGCGACCGGCAGGCCCAGCCCCAGCGCGACCGTCGCCGGCAACCGGGTGCGGGCCAGCCACCGCTGCGGTCCCCGGCCGCGGCCGCGGCGGGACACCGCCCCGGCGCTGATCGCCTGCACCGCCGGCAGCCGCCCGGCCCGCAGCGCCGGGCCCAGGGCGGCCAGCGCCACCAGGACGACGACGCAGCCGCCCGCCGCCGCGTCCAGCAGGAGGGTGGCTCCCCCGGCCGAGGGCAGTTCGAAGCCGCGGGCGATGCCGCCGGCCATCGCGTCGGTCAGCAGGTGGCCGGCCGCGACGCCCGCCGCGCAGCCCGCCAGCGCCGGGGTCATGACCATCGCCACGTACACCGCGGTCACCTGTGCCGGGGTGAAGCCGAGCGCCTTGAGGACGCCGATGTGCCGGAACCCCGCGACCACGGCGCCGCTGACCACGGTGCCGATGATGACCGCGGACACGGCCATGGCGAGGGCGCCGAAGACCGTGATGAAAGGGATCAGCTGGTTGAACCTCTCCTGGAACGCCTGCCGGACGGTCACGTACGACGTGTTGCCCGCCACCGGCAGCCCGGCGGTCGCCTCGGCCAGGCTCCGCTGCACCTGGGGCGAGTCCCCGGCGCGGGCGAACCGGTAGAGCATCTGCAGCCCGTCCGGCCGCAGCGCGCCGATCTGGGCGGGGGCCACCCAGCCGTCGGCGGTTCCCGTCACCGAGATCGCGAAGCCGACGATGGTGAGCTCCGGCAGGCCCGGCGAGCTGAGCGTGCCGCCCACCCGCAGGGGGCCGTCCGGCCTGCCGTGCAGGACGATCTCGCCCGGTCCGCGCACCCACCGTCCGGAGGTGATGGTGAGCCGGTCCACCGGGCCTCCCGGGTCGGCCCGGCCCGCGACGAGGAGGTCCTGCCCCGGGCCGGGCATCCCGGCGGACACCCGCGCCTGCCGGAGCACCGCCGTCCGGAACGGCCCGGCGGCGGTGACGCCGGCCGCCCGCGCGGTCGCGGCGACCCGGGCGGGCGGCGCCTCGGCGGCGTCGAACGCGGCGGTCGCCTGCGCCCCGCGGGCCCGGGCGAAGGCGTCGTCGAACAGCGAGTCGGAGGCGGCGAGCAGCCCGAATCCGAACAGCAGGGTCGCCGTGGACAGGGCGACCACGACACCGATGCTCGCCGTCTGCAGGCGGCGCCGCCGCACGCCGGCCCGCGCGGCGGCCCACACCGCGTTCAGCGGACGCGCCACGGCCGGCTCCTGTCCGGCTCGCTCTCCCGGACGATCCGGCCGTCGGTGAACTCCACCAGCCGGGTGGCGCACCGGGCGGCCAGCCGCTCGTCGTGGGTGACCAGCAGCAGGGTCTGGCCCATCCGGTTGAGTTCGAGCAGCAGGTCGGTGACCTGGTCGCCGATCCTGCTGTCGAGGGCGCCGGTGGGTTCGTCGGCCAGCAGCAGCGCCGGGCGGTTCATCAGCGCCCGGGCCACCCCGACCCGCTGCCGCTCGCCTCCGCTCAGCACCGCCGGGTAGGCGCCGTGCCGGTCGGCGATGCCGAGCCGGTCCAGCAGTTCCAGGACCGCGCCCGACGTCGCGGGAACAGACGCCGCGAGAACGGACGGCGCGGTAGCGGACGACCGGGGTGACCCCGAGGCGCGCGGGCGGTCGGGGGCACCCCGGTCCGCGGGGGCGGGGCGGGCGGTCCGTCACGTGCTGGTGAGCGCCTCGGTCGGGGGCATGCGCGCGGCCCGGCGGGCGGGGTAGACGCCCGCGAGGGCGCCGATGGCGACGGCGGCGAGGGCGCCGCCGCCGATCGCCTGGACCGGCAGGGCCGGCGGCCAGCCCCGGAAGGCCGCGTAGCCGAAGCAGACGACCAGGCCGATCAGCACTCCGGCGGCCCCGCCGAGCGCGGAGAGGGTGACCGACTCGGTGAGGAACTGCAGCCGGATCTGCCCGCGGGTGGCGCCCAGCGACCGGCGCAGCCCGATCTCCGACCGGCGCTCCAGCACCGAGATCACCATGATGTTGGCGATGCCCACGCCGCCGGCCAGCAGGGCCACCGCGCCGAGCCCGAAGAACAGCGCGTTGAACGCCCGGTTCGCGGCGGCCTCCGCGGTGAGCACGTCCGACGGGCGGCTCACCTTCACCTCCTCGGGGTGCTCGGGGTTGACCGTGGCGCCCAGCACCTTCTGCACCGACTGCACGGTGGCGTCGGTCGACCGCTCGTAGAGGGTGGTCGCGTGCCCGTCGAACCCCAGCTGCCGGGCGTACGACCAGCCGATCAGGGCAGAGCGGTCGATCTCGGGCGCCAGTCTCAGCGAGTCCAGGATGCCGATCACCGTCATCCACCGGCCGGCGATGTAGACGTGCCCGCCGGCGCGGTCGATGCCCAGCCGCTCGGCGGCCACCGAGCCGAGCACCACCGCCGGGTACCGGCCGGAGGCGTCGTTGAGGAACGTGCCGGACCGGACCGAGCCGCCCAGCGCCTGCAGCAGGTTGGGCCGCGCCGCCTGCACCGAGATGCCGCTGGTGGTGGCGGGGTCGATCCTGTCGGTGCGGCGGACGGTGGTGTTCGGCACCAGGCCCACCGCCGACACCCCGGTCACCCCGGGGATCCGGCCCACCATGCTCTCGGCGGTCTCCGGCAGCACCGCGCTCTGCCCGCTCAGCGTCGTCCCCGGGCTCACGGTGAGCAGGTTCGTGCCGAGCTCCCGGATCTCCTCCATCAGCCCGGCCTTGCTGACCGTGCTGATGCCGACCAGGCCGACCATCGCGGCGACGCCGATGGCGATGCCGAGCGCGGACAGCACCGCCCGCAGCGGCCTGCCGCGCAGCCCGTCCAGGCCGACCGAGACCAGGTCGGCGGCGCGCAGCCGGGCCGGTTCCGGTAGGGCGGTCGTCATACCGGCACCCCCGTGTCGGCGTGGATCCGTCCGTCGCGTATCTCCAGTCGGCGCGGCAGCGCGGCCGCGACCTCCAGGTCGTGCGTGATGACCACCACGGCGGTGCCGTCGCGGTTGAGGTCGGTGAGCAGCTCCAGCACGCCGGCGCCGGCCACCGAGTCGAGGTTGCCGGTGGGCTCGTCGGCGAGCAGCAGCGGCGGGTCGCCCACCACCGCGCGGGCGATGGCGACGCGCTGCTTCTCGCCGCCGGACAGCTGGTTCGGCAGGTGGTGCAGGCGGTGGCCCAGCCCCACCCGCTCCAGCGCGGCCCGGGCCAGCTCGCGGCGGCGCCGGGGCGGCACGCCGTGGTACAGCAGCCCGGTGGCGACGTTGTCCAGGGCGGTCAGGTGCGCGGTCAGGAAGAACTGCTGGAACACGAACCCGATCCAGCGCGCCCGCACCGCGGCCAGCTGCCGGTCCGGCAGCCGGGCGGCGTCGTGCCCGCGGATCAGGACCCGGCCGGACGACGGGGTGTCCAGCGTGCCCATCAGGTGCAGCAGGGTCGATTTGCCCGAGCCCGACGGCCCCACGATCGCCACGAGCTCGCCCGGCCGCACGTCCAGCGACACCTCGCGCAGCGCCCGCACGCCGCCGGGGTAGTCCTTGACCGCGTGCTGCACCGACACCACCGGGGCGGTGTCGCCGCCGGTCGAAAGGCCCTTGCTCATGACTTGGGCACCTGCACCTTCATGCCCGGGCTGAGGGCGCCGCTCACCTCGACCATGTCGTCGTCGAAGACGCCGAGCCGCACCGGTACGGAGCGGACCGCCCCGGTCGCGTCCACCACGTTGACCGAGTAGCCGCCGTCGCCCGACGCCAGCAGCGCGGTGACCGGCACGGCCAGCACGTTCCGGCGCTCGGCGCTGGTGAACGCGACCGTGACCGGGGCGTTGTCGAGGTCGCCCGCGCCGCCGGACTTGTCGAGGGTGATGTAGACGGGGATGGTGGCGGTCTCGGTGCTCTGGCCGGTCTGCGTCGAGGAGCCGGTGGAACCGGCGGTGGCCGCCGTGCCGACGGCGGTGATGCGTCCGGTCGCCTTCTTCCCGCCGGGCAGGGCGATCTCCACCTTGGCGCCCTTGACGGCCATGCCCTGCTGACCGACCGGCAGGTTCACCGTGACCTCGCGTCCGGTGCTGCTCGCGGTGAGCACGGTGCCGCCCGTGCGGGCGCCGAGGACCGCCTTGACCTTGGTGACCCGGATCGCGCCCGGCTGCACCACCACGTCGCCGACCTTCAGCACACCGGTCTGGGGGACGCCGATGTCGTCCTGCCATTCCTCGATGGCCCGCCGGGTGGCGTAGGTGAAGTCGCGGTCCACGGTCATGCCGTCGCCGAACCCGAGGGCCTTGAGGTTGCGTTCCAGCACCAGCACGTCGTAGCCGTTGGAGACGCCGCTCTGCAGGGTCCGCCAGAACGGCATCTTGCCGTAGAACAGCGGGACGCGGCGGCCGTCCACTCCGTACACCCGTTCGCCGCGGCGGATCACGGCGCCCTCCCGCGGCAGCCAGGTGATCCGCTTGCCGCCGTCGGCGAGCACGGTGTAGCTGCCCGCGTAGCCCAGGGTGCCGTCCACGTTGGCGGTCGTGGTCAGGTTGGTGCGGACCACCGTGGCGGTGGGCAGCGCGGAGGTGGTCGGCGTGTTCGAGCCGCCGCCGTCGTGCAACGCGTACGCCGCGCCGGCCGCGCCGACGGCCAGCACGGCGGTTCCGCCCAGCAGCGCCCGGACTCTGCGGCGCCGCAGCGGGGGCGGCGGCGCCGCCTTCTTGTCCGTGAGGGGGTTGTCCAGCTCAGCATCCAGCATCATCAGCCTCCGGCTGCTCCCCTGCCGTTGTCGTCACGGTGACCAGCCTGTCCGACGACCGGTTTCCCCTAGGTGACCGCTTCTGACGCGGCTTTCTGACGTGGTTCTCTGACGTGGCGCGCTGAGGCGGCCGCGGCGAACCGCCCGGCGGCCATGGACGGCGCGCGGGTCAGTGCTTGTCGAAGAACTCCACGATCACGCCGTTGACCGGGCCGGGGCGTTCCAGGTGGCCGAGGTGCCCGCAGCCGGGGATCTCCACCAGGTCGCAGTCCGGGATGGCGTCGGCCACCTCGGCGCCCAGGTGCGGCGGGCAGACCAGGTCGTCGGCGAACGCGATGACCCGGCAGGGCGCGCTGACGCGCCGCAGCTCGGCGCGGTGGTCGGCGTCGGTGTCCACCCACTCCAGGCCGGGTGCGACGGGCGCGCCGGCGGCGGTCAGCTCGAACAGCTCCAGCCACGAGGCCGCCGCCTCGTCGTCGCCGAGCGTCCGCGGGGAGAACATCTGCATCACCAGGTTGACGGCCCGGTACTCCGGCGGCAGCCGCACACCGCTCTCCAGCAGCCTGCGCTCGGCGGCGGACCGGGCCCGGCGGAACGCGTCCGACCGGGCCCGGGTCGCCATGAGCACCGCCGAGCGCACCAGCCGCGGCGCGTCGATCGCCAACCGCTGCGCGATCAGCGCGCCCAGCGAGGTCCCGACGATCCGGCACGGCGCCAGGTCCAGCGCCTCGATCAGGCCCCGGGTGTCGGCCACCATGTCCGCCATCGTGTACTCGCCCGCAGGGGCGTCCGACGGCGGCACGCCGCGGCTGTCGAACGTGACGGTCGCGTAGCCCGCCTCGTGCAGCGCCGGCGTCTGGTACATGTCCCACTGGTGGCCGGCCGCGCCGGAGCCCGTGATGAGCAGGACGGGTTCGCCGCGGCCGGACCGCCGGTAGGAGAGCCGGACGCCGTTGACGCTCAGGAAAGGCATCGCGCGGCGGACTTCCTACCAGCGCCACTCTCGCTTGTCGAACAGGTGCTCGGCGGCGATGTCGTGCTCCTTGCACCAGGCGAGGAACTCCTCGATCTGCTTGATCTGGTAGGTGTCCGGCGTGTAGGTGGTCGCCATGACGTGCCCCTGCCAGCTCTCCTCGCCCATGGCGTACACGTACGCCTCGCCGCAGCCGAGCTCCGTCATGATCCCGCGGCCTGCTGCGCGTTGGAGCCCGACAGCTTGCGCGAGTCGCTCATCTTCTTGGTGACCGGCCGGGTCGGCAGGCCCTGGTAGAGCCAGGTCAGCGGGGCCCGTCGCACTCCATGCCGAGGAACGCCAGGTCGACGTCGCCCAGGTGGGAGCGGATGTACCGGTACAGCGCCGGGTCGATGCCCGAGGAGTCCGCGCCGATGAACGCCTTCTTCCCGGCGATCTCCATCAGGTAGGTGGACTTGGCGCGGATGTCCAGGTCGGAGTGCTCGCCGAGGAACGGGGTGGCGACCACCCGGTTGCCGCCCGGCAGCGGCACCTCGTCGAACTCCTCCACCTCGATCACCGTGAAGCCCAGCGACTTCAGGTAGAGGCCGATCGACGGGTCGCACAGGTTGCCCCGCGACGCGCGCGGGGTCGAGGAGTTCCTCAGGGAGTCGCGGGCCGAGTGGGAGTGGGGCCCGGACGGCCTGCGCGTCGTCCAGTTGCGCCCAGCGACCACCAGGCCCCCGGTCACCGGCACGGAGGTCTGGTTCAACCAGGCCGACCAGTGGCACCCGGCCGGGCTCGGTGACGAGACGTCGCAGGAGCTGTACGACATCCTGTCGCCCGACGAGTTCCCGCAGTACGTGACGTTCGCCGACGACACCCCGATCCCGGACGCCTACATCGAGCAGATCCGCGACCGCGGGCTGGCCGCCGCCGTCGACGTGGAGTGGCGCGTCGGGGACGTGCTGCTCATCGGCAACATCCTGGTCGCGCACGGCCGGCGCCCGTTCGAGGGCACCCGTCGGGTGCTGGTGGCGATGTCCCACGGGTGACCGGGCCCGACGGTCGTGGCGACGACGCGCGCCCGGTCCGCTGAATTCCGAATCGTCCGCCCGGCGCGAACGGGTGTACGGCGCCTCCGGCGGTATTTCTCCGCCGCATATTTCCCGGGCGGTCTGCGACAGCACGCCCCCCTCAAAAAATGTTGTGAAAACCGAGCCGTTCCGGCTTGTGAACACGCCACGGGGATTGTCTAGACCGTCGCGTGAAAACCCGGTCGGCATCGCCGGTCACCGCGCCGAAACCTGGCGGCCGCCATGCTGGAGGACATGAGGACGCTGAGATTCGCGGCGGTGGCGCTGGCCGCCGTCACCTCGATCGGACTGGCCGGGTGCGGCAAGGAGAACCCGCCGGTGTCGCAAAGCGAACAGGACAAGATGGTCAAGTTCGCCGAGTGCATCCGCAAGCACGGCGTCGACTTCCCCGACCCCGGCCCGAATGCACCGGAGAAGACGTACGACCCAAACGACGTGCGGATGCAGGCGGCCCATGCGGCCTGCCGGTCGCTCGCGCCGAATCCGCACCAGGAGGGCAAGCCGTCCGCCGCCGAGGAGGACCGCGCCCTGAAACTCGCCGAATGCCTGCGCAAGCGCGGCATCAACGCCAAGGACCCCGCGCCGGGGTCGATTCATATCAGCATCGAGGAGAGCCCGGGCGACGACCCGCAGAAGACCGTGGCGGCCTACGCGGCCTGCAACAAGGAAGTGCCCGCCGTGTCGGGCGGCTGACGCGACCGGCGGCGGATGCGCCCGTCCCGGCCCGTCCGCTCCGGCCCGTTTCGGTCCGGCATGACGCCGCGCGGGCCGCGCCGGTCAGCGCGACGCCCGCATCGGCCGCAGCGCCGGCCGGCCGCCGACGTCCGCGCCGCCCCGGGCGGCGCGGTCCGGGTCGGCCGCCGCCAGCCAGTCCAGCACCAGGCGGAATCTGCGGGACAGCCCGGCCGCCGCCGACGGCTCGTTGCGGTCGCGGTCGACGTCCACGTCGATCTGGATCGGCGCCTGCGCGGACCGGTCGTAGACGGCGATCCGCCGGTCCTCGGTCGCGCCCTGGGTGAGGTTGCACACCGTCACCGCGGCGTCGCCGAACCGCGTCGGGTAGCCGTAGCCCATGACGTCGACGATCAGTCCGCACAACGGCGCGCCGTCGACGATCCGCAGGTCGCGGGTCATGTCCTCGTACCGGTACCGGTACGACCTGCGCTGCCAGGTGTTCCGCCACGTGCGGCGGCAGCGCGCCGCGGCGGCCTCGCGGTCGGCCAGGGACAGCGGAAGCCCGTGCCCGATGTTGGCCCGCACCGCGGCGACGAACACGTCGGCGTCCGGCCCGTCGACGAACCGGACGCCGATCTCGCACCGCCCCTGAAGGCGCGCGGCGCGCAGCCGGTGCATGCCGTCCACCACCCGCATCGTGCGGCGGTGCACGAGGATCGGCGGCAGCACCGCGTCCATCCGCGAGCGCGCGGCGCTGTCGAACGCGCCGACCGCGGCCCCGCCGCCGCACGAAGCCGTCCGGCCGGGGGACGCCCGTGTGAATCATGCGGTTCGCGCACCGCGCGATCGTTTTCGCGCCGGACAACTCCACGCGGCCGACCGCGCCAACATCCATTCGCGCTACCCTCCGCAATGGCGCCGGCACCATTTTCGGGCGCCGTTCGGCCGGCCCGGCAGGCCCACTGGGACACGACTGAGACTACGCCGCCCGCCCGCATTTTCCCACCGCGCATTCAACGAATGCGGATGCCGGTGGCGGCTGATCTCTACAAGGAAATCGGCGCCCCTGTCGCCGCACCGGGCAGGTGAGTTCTCCGGACCGCCGGCGCCCTGCCGCGAGGTCCACCGGCACGCCGGTCGACACCGCCGGCGGGCGTCAACGCGATCGTCTGGGCGTCCCCTCGACGTCGGCCGGTGCGGCCGTCGGCGCCGGCGCGGACCGCTCCGGGCGCGCGAGCACCGCCAGCAGCGGCCCGGTCATCAGCGTGGTGAGCAACGCCATCAGCATCAGTGCGGTGAACAGTTCGGCGTCGACCAGGCCGGCCGCCAGCCCCACGTTCAGGGCGATCAGCTCGGTGAGCCCGCGGGTGTTGACCAGTGCGGCGACCAGCGCGGACGGGTGCCGGCCCAGCCCGGCCAGGCGCGCCGCCCCGTAGGCGGGCAGCAGCTTCCCGGCGACCGCGATGACCAGGATCAGGCCGAGCGGCGGCAGCGCGCGCCGGTCCAGCGCCCCGAGGTCGAACGACAGGCCGGCGGTGACGAAGAACAGCGGCAGCAGCAGGTTCGCGCTCTGCTCCATCGGCCGCAGCACCTCGGGCTCGGGCATGCCGTTCGGCCGCGGCATGGCGAGCCCGGCGAGGAAGCCGCCGAAGACCGGGTGCAGCCCGAGCGACGCGGTGACCCACGCGCTGCCGAGGGCGAGCCCGAAGGCGATCGGCAGCTGCTCGGCCAGCAGCGCGGCGGGCCGCGCCAGCCACCGGCCGAGGAGCGGGCGGACGACCAGGAACATCACCGCGACGAAGCCCGCGGCGAGCAGCAGGATCACCGGCCAGGGCCAGCGCGTCGCGTGCCCGGTGCCGGCCAGGGCGGCGGCCAGCACCACCCATGCGGCCACGTCCATGAACCCGGCGGCGGTCGTGGCCACCGTCCCCGCCGGGGTGCCGGCCAGGCCGCGCTCCCGGACGATGGCGGCCAGCACCGGCAGCGCGGTGATCGATGTGGCCACCATCATGAACAGCAGGAACGACCGGTCGCCCGCATGCTCCCCGCGCAGATCGGCGAAGGCGTCGTGGAACAGCGCGACGACACCGGCCGTCAGCCCCATCGGCACCGCCAGCGCCGGCACGGCGACCATGGCCGCGCCGCGGCCGCCCGCGCGCAGCGACCGCAGGTCGATCTCGTACCCGGCCACGAACATGAAGATCACGATGGCGACCTGGGACAGCACCGCCAGGAACGGCCGGGCGTCGGCCGGGAACAGGTGCTCGGTCGGGTCGCCGGGCAGCCGCCCGAGCAGGGTGGGTCCGAGAACGATGCCGGCGACGATGTGCCCGACGACGGTGGGCTGCCCGAGCCGGCGGGCCACCGCGCCCAGCAGCCAGGACGCGACCACGATCACTCCCACGCCGCCGAGCACCGCGGTGGTGACCGCTTCTCCGTCCAGCGCCATCACCCATCCCTCCCGCCGCGGCTGTACAACTGCACAAGTTGGACACTTGACTGCGGAAAACGACGGCGAGGTCGCCCCTCGGCCGCCGGACGGCCGTGCCCGGCCGCATGCCCGCGCCGCGGCCGCCGACGGGCGCGGCAGCCGGCGCCGCCGCCGGAGCGACTTTCACAAGGACGGCCGGACTCGATGCAGACCGCCCCTCGGCGGCGCATGGCGATCTCGCCGCCGGACGTCATCACATTCGGTACCGGATTGGACACGCCGCCGCGCGGTCGCCCCATGCGCAGGTGTCCGGCAGACGACTCGCATAAATCAGGTCCTGCCGGTTCATCGGCCTGATCGGAAGTGTCACCCGAGCCGTTCACAGGGTGCGTGAATACGTCGCTTCCCGCCCTTGCTCCGACCATGCTCTTCCTCTGTGTCGGCGCCTTCCGGCCAGGTCAGCATCACATGGCGCCAACCGTCCAGACAAGAGCAGCGGACAACCGTCCAACATCACAATGCTCGCTCAGCTCAAAACTTAGAGATAGCGACTTTCTAATCAAAAGTGCAGCTCCTGTGGGCGACATCAGCATTTCCTCACATCCCGAATAACAGTGAAATAAGCCCGAACGCCGACGTGTCTCCACCGGTCGCATCACCACGGACAGCACTCAGCAGGGACGCCAGGGGCGAATCGATCGACAGCGTGGTGAGCCGGACCCCAGGGGCGGCACCCCGCACACCTCCCCTGCGTGGGAAGCGACGACAGGTGCCTCGCGGCCCGGTCGCCGCCGATCGAGCGGATTCGGGACGGGCCCTGGCGGCCGGGCGCGGTCAGGGGGCCTCGGCGAGCCGCTTGATGTGCGCCAGGGTGGCGATGATGCTCTCCTGGAGCTGGCGCATCCGGATGCGGACGATCTGCTGTTCCCGGTCGGGCATCCGCTCGATCAGCACGGCCAGGTTGGAGCGTCCCGGCCCCAGCCGCATCCACTGGTGCAACCGCGTGCCGCCGTCCTGCGGCCGGAGGGTGAACCGCCAGTCGGCGAACGGGCGCTCCGGGTCCTCCACGGCCCAGGCGAACACCCTGGGCGGGTCGAACTCCACGATGTGCGAGGTGGTCTCCCATTCGCCGGCGAACTCGTTGCTGTTGCGGCCGACGAAACGGGCGCCGAGGGCGGGGCCGGAGGCGCCGTCCAGCCAGCGCACCGACTGCAGTTCGGCGCTCATGCTCGGCATCAGCTCGACGTCCGACACGAAGGTCCAGACCCGCTCGGGCGGGGCGTCGATCCAGGTGTCCGCCTCGACGGTCGGCCTGTCCGCGTACCGCGCCCCGGTCCGTTCCACCGTCGCTCACTCTCCTCCGCGTGGCCCGTGGCGGCGACAGTTGCGCAGATGGACTGGAATGTCAAGAAGGTCGGAAACCCACCGGGGCGCAGGTCGTCCGCCGACGCGTCCGGCCGTCACCGCGCTCCGCCGGCGGCGGCGGAGGCGGACGCAGCGGTCCGGGAGCCGCGGCGGCGCACGACCGCCCGGCCGCCCTTGGCCGGGGCGTTGGCGATTCCCCGCGAGCGCCGCCGCTCGTCCGGCGCGGCCGTCGGGACGAGGGTGAAGTCGCGCAGCATGGTGCGCAGGACGACGTTCATCTCCATGGTCGCGAACGCCGCGCCGAGGCAGCGCCGCCGGCCGCCGCCGAACGGGATCCACTCGTACAGGTCCGGCCGGGCGTCCAGGAAGCGGTACGGGTCGAAGGCGCGGGCGCGGGGGAACAGCGACTCGTCGTCGTGGATCAGGGAGATGCCGACGAGCACCGTGTACCCCTTCGGCAGGGTCCAGCGGCCGAGCCGGAAGCCGTCGACCAGCACCTTGCGTCCCACGAGGTCGACGACGGGGCGGGTGCGCTGCACCTCGGTGATCGTCGCCTCGCGCAGCGCGCCGCCGCCCGCGTCCGCCTCGGCGGCCAGGTCGCGCAGCACCCCGGGGTGGCGGCGGAGCCGTTCCACCGCCCAGGCGAGGGTCGTCGCGGTCGTCTCGTGCCCGGCGGCGAGCAGGGTGAGCAGCTGGTCGGCGATCTGGCCGCGGCTCATCGGCGAGCCGTCGTCGTAGCGGCTGCGCAGCAGCAGCGCCAGGACGTCCGCGCGCCGCTCGAGGTCCTCCCCCGCCGCCTTGTCGATCAGCCGGTCGACGATCGCGTCGTACCGGCGGCGGAAGACCATGAACCGCCCCCAGGGGCTCCACCGGCCGAGGTCGGTCCGCGGGATCGGCAGCACCGCCAGCCGGGACCCGTAGGCGACCCACGGCGGCAGCAGCGTACGCAGTTCGGCCAGCTCGGCGCCCTCGGCGCCGAACACCGCGCGCAGGATGGCGTTCAGCGTGATCCGCATCATCGACGGCAGCACGGGGAACGGCCGGGCCTGCGGCCAGGACGCCATCTCCCGTACCGCCTCCTCCTCGATGATCTTCTCGTAGGCCGCGAGCCGCCGACCGTGGAAGGGCGGGACGAGCAGCTTGCGCTGCCGCAGGTGCTCCTCCCCCGTCAGGGCGAACAGCGAGCCGGGGCCGAGCACCCGGCCGAGGTTGGGCTCCAGGTTCTCGACGAGGCCGGGGCCGGCGGTGAACAGCTGCTTGATCTCGGCGGCGCCGCTGATGACCACGGCCCGGCCGAAGAGGGGCGTGTCGACGGTGAAGGCGTCGCCGTAGCGGTCGCGCAGCCGGCGCAGCGCGGCCAGCCGGCCGGTGAGCGCGAACGCGCCCTGCACGAACCGCGGGGTCGGAGGGCCAGGGGGCAGCGTGGCGGTCGTCATGGCGGAGGACCCCTCTCGGCGTGGTACGTGACCGTACCACGCACGGTACGCCGACGTACCATCGGCTTCAAGGGGCGTGCCGCGACGGGAGGTATAGCGTGACGACTGTGCGGTACCTGCATGATCAGCACACGGCGTCGACCGATGACGGCGCCGGCGGGTTCCGGCGGCGGCTGCTCGACGGGCTCGCCGCGTCGATCGCGGAGAAGGGGTACCGCGCCACCACGGTCGCCGACATCGTGCGCCGCGCGCGCACCTCGCGGCGCACCTTCTACGAGCACTTCAGCGGCAAGGAGGAGTGCTTCATCGTGCTCCTCACCGCCGCCAACGCCGAGATGATCCGCCGCGTCTCCGCCGCCGTCGACCCGGCCGCCCCCTGGACGACCCAGGTCCGGCAGGCGATCGAGGCGTGGATCGCCTGCGTGGAGTCCGAACCGGCGCTCATGCTGAGCTGGATCCGGGACGTGCCGTCCCTCGGCGCCGCCGCGCGCCCGCTGCAGCGCGAGGCGATGGAGGCGTTCGTCTCGGTGATCCAGACCTTCTGCGACACCCCGGAGTGGCGCGCCGCGGGCGTCGGCCCGGTGCCGCGGCCGGTGGTCGTCATGCTGCTCGGCGGCCTGCGCGAGCTGACCGCGACCACCTTCGAGGACGGCGGCCGCCTCAGCGACGTCACCGAGGTCGCGGTCCGGTCCACGATCGCCCTGCTCGGGCCGCACGCCGGGGCCTGACCCGCGGCGGCCGCCCCGGCCCGGCCGGACGCCGCGACCGCCCCCAGTTTTTGACACCCGGTGCCATTAGAGTCCTGATCATCATCGGCCCGGCGTTCCGGACGGACGCCCGCCCCCGGATCGCCGGTCCGGACAGCTCCGGCCGACGCGGAGGCATCCATGGGACGTTTGACGGGCAAGGTCGCTTTCATCACCGGCGCCGCACGGGGCCAGGGCCGCGCGGAGGCCGTCCGGCTCGCGGCCGAGGGCGCGGACATCATCGCCGTGGACCTCCTCGACGGCCCCAGCCCGTACACGCCCCGGCGACGCAGGCCGACCTGGACCAGACCGTCAAGCTCGTGCAGGAGCAGGGGCGGCGGATCGTGGCCCGCAAGGCGGACGTGCGCAGGCTGGACGAACTGCAGGCGGCGGTCACCGAGGGGGTCGCCCGGCTCGGCCGGCTCGACATCGTGGTGGCCAACGCCGGGATCGTGAACTACGGCCGCACGTGGGAGCTGACCGAGGAGCAGTGGGACGACGTCATCGACATCAACCTCACCGGGGTGTGGAAGACGGTCAAGGCCACGGTGCCCACGCTCATCGAGCAGGGCGAGGGCGGTTCGATCATCATCACCAGCTCGGTGGCCGGTCTGAAGGGGCTGCCGTTCCTCGCCCACTACGCCAGCTCCAAGCACGGCGTCGTGGGCCTGGCCCGGGTCCTCGCCAACGAGCTGGGCGAGCACGACATCAGGGTCAACACCGTCCACCCGCACGGCGTGCGGACCGGCATGAACGACGGGGCGCTGAACGGCCTGCTGGACGAGGCCCCCAACCTCGGCCCCCTCTACATGCCGGCGCTGCCCTACGAGGCCGCCGACCCCGAGGACATCGCCGCCATGGTCGCCTTCCTGGCCTCCGACGACGGCAAGTTCATCACCGGCAGCCAGCTGCGCGTGGACCTCGGCGCCGTCAACCGGTAGGGCCGCCCGGCCGCGGGCCCGGACGGCCCCGGTGCGGACGCCCTACGCGAGGTGGTCGATGACCGCCGCGGTGGCCTCGGCGGTCCCGGCGCCGCCGACCGGGTCGGGAGTGAGGACGCCCGCCGCGGTGGCGGCCTCGATCGCCTTGTCGAGGCGGGCCGCCTCGTCCGGGAGGCCGAGGTGGTCGAGCATGAGGGCGGCGCTGCCGATCGCGCCGATGGGGTTGGCCACGCCCTGCCCGGCGATGTCGGGGGCGGATCCGTGCACCGGCTCGAACATGCTGGGGAAGCGGCGCTCGGGGGTTGAGGGTGGCGCCGGCGGCCAGGCCGAGGCCGCCGGCCATGGCGCTGCGGCCGGTGCCGGGCTCCGGCGGCTCATCGACGGCCCACGAGCAGGTCGGCCGCCACGGCGCCGACCGCCGCACCGCCCGCCAGCCCCGCCAGGCCCAGGCCCCGCCGGTGCCTGGACAGCCACAGCTGGGGACTGCGGCCGTGGGCCCGGTCGTCGAATGCCCCATGGGCGCCGTAATCCCTGCCGTCCGTGTCGTCGGCCGGCTCCCACAGGTTGGCGGGAGCGGTCGGGGCACGCGGCCGGTCGGTCTGCTGGGAGGCGTAGCCTGTACGGGCCAGGTAGCGGTCGAGCAGCGCGGGGATGATGCGGTCGGCCAGCAGGGTGCCGACGGTACTGGCGCCCACCCAGTACTCGCGGCGGCGGGGATGGGCGGCGGCGAACGTCAGGGCGCGGGCGGCGATCTCCGGCTGGTAGATGGGCGGGACCGGCTGGGCATACCTGGGAAGACGTGAGAGCACCCAGTCGAATTGGGGTGTGTTGACCGCCGGCATGTGCACCATCGTCATCCGCACCCCGGTGCCCTGGTGGAGCATCTCGCAGCGCAGCGACTCATAGAAGCCCTGGACGGCGTGCTTGGCCCCGCAGTAGGCCGACTGCAGCGGGATCCCCCGTTTGGCCAGCGCCGAGCCGGTCTGCACGATGACGCCGCGGTCGCGCGGCATCATGTGTTCCAGCGCGGTACGGGTGCCGTGCACGAACCCCAGGTACGTGACCTCGGTGACGCGCCGGAACTCCTCGGGGGTGATGTCGCGGAATTCGGCGAACACCGAACTGAACGCGACATTGACCCACACGTCGATCCGGCCCAGTTCGCGTTCGACGCGGTCGGCCGCCCGCCGCACCTGCGCGAAGTCGGCCATATCGCAGCTGATCGGCAGGGCGTTGCCGGGTCCGCCCGCCTCCTGCGCCTCCACGGCGGCAGCCCGCAGTCCCTCGCGTCCGCGTGCCAGCAGCGCCACCTTCGCGCCGAGCCCGGCGAACCGCAGGGCCGTCGCACGGCCGATGCCGGCGCTGGCCCCGGTGATCACTACGGTCTGGCCGGTGAAGTCCTCGGCCATGGCCCGTCCCTCCTTCGATCGGCCGCTGCGGAGCCCTCCCCCCGGGCCCGCTGGTGGGCCGGTCCGCCTCGGCGCTCCAGGTTGAGCGCGGTGTTGACGAGCGACATGTGTGACAGCGCCTGGGGGAAGTTGCCGAGCAGCCGCCGGTGTGCGGTGTCGTACTCCTCGCTGAGCAGCCCGACGTCGTTGGCCAGGCCCAGCAGCCGTTCCAGCAGGGCCCGGCCCCGGTCGGTGTCGCCCGCCAGGATGTGGCAGTCGGCCAGCCAGAGGGTGCAGGCCAGAAAAGCCCCCTCCCCCGGCGGCAGCCCGTCGGCGTCCGCGGCCTCCCCGGTCGTGCCGTACCGTTGGACGAACCCGTCCCGGCACAGTTCGCGTTCGACGGCGGCCACCGTGCCCCGTACCCGCTCGTCGGTCGCGGGCAGGAAGCCGACCTGCGGGATGAGCAGGAGCGCCGCGTCCAGAGCCGCCGAGCCGTAGTACCGGGTGAAGGTGCCGCGGTCGGCGTCATAGCCGCGCTCGCACACCTCCTGGAAGATCTCCTGCCGGAGCCGCTTCCAGTCCTCGGCGGGCCCGTCCATGCCGAACTCCTCGACCTCCCGGACGGCCCGGTCGACGGCCGTCCAGGCCATGACCTTGGAGTGGGTGAAGTCGCGGCGAGGGCCGCGCGTCTCCCATATCCCGTTGTCGGGTTCCCGCCAGTGCCCTTCGAGGAAGTCCAGCAGCGCGCGCTGCACCTGCCAGGCGTTCTCGTCGGGCGGCAGGCCGCATGCGCGGGCCTGGTGCACGGCGTCCATCAGCTCCCCGTACACGTCGAGCTGGAACTGCTCGCCGGCCCTGTTGCCGATGCGGACGGGGCGGGAGCCGGCGAACCCGGGCAGGTCCAGCTCGGTCTCGGTGACGCGGCGCTCGCCCTCCACGCCGTACATCAGCTGCATGTGCTCGGGCCGGCCCGCGACCGACCGCACCAGCCACTCCCGCCACGCGGCGGCCTCGTCCACGTACCCGGCGTCCAGCAGCGACAGCAGGGTGAACGTGGCGTCGCGGATCCAGCAGTAGCGGTAGTCCCAATTGCGCACTCCGCCCAAGCGTTCGGGCAGCGAGGTGGTGGCGGCGGCGACCATTCCGCCGCTGGGCGCGTACGTCAGCGCCTTCAACGTGATCAGTGAGCGGATCACCTGGGTGCGGTACCGACCGCGATAGCCGCACCGGCCGGTCCACTCCTGCCACCAGCGGGTGGTCTTCGCGATGACCTCGGCGATGTCGCCGGGTGCGGAGGGACTCTGCCGGGGCGGCACCCACTGGAGCCTTAAGCCCACCCGCTCTCCCTCACCCACCTCGAACTCCGAAAGGATCACATCGTCGTCGGCGACGGTGAACGGCACGTCGGCGTCGGCGAACACGGTGTCGGGTCCGGCCAGTGCGCAGGCCCGGCGGCCGTCCACACGCAGCCACGGCGCGGCCTGCCCGTAGTCGAAGCGAGGGGCCAGCTCACCGCGCATCCGAACGCGGCCGCGCACCCCCTCCACCAGGCGCACGACGTCGGACCGCCGGTCGCGGACGGGCATGGCGTCGGCCACCCGTACCGCGCCGCCGTCGGTGCTGAACCCGGTCTCCAGCACCAGCGTGTCGTCCCGGTAGCGGCGGCCGTCGACGCGGTGCTCCCCCGCCGGGGCCAGCAGCCACCGGCCGTGCCGCCGGTCACCCAGCAGGGCCGCGAAGCAGGCGCCGGAGTCGAACCGGGGCGTGCACAGCCAGTCGATCGATCCGTCCCGGTTCACCAGCGCCGCCGTCCGGGTGTTCCCGATGATCGCGTAGTCCTCGATCCGCGGCGCCATCGCCGCGGTCCGGCACTCGCCGTCGTTCTGCCCCATCCACTTCGCGTGCCCGGTACGAGCGGGGGCATGCATCGGCTGGTCCCGCCCTGTCCTCGGTTCCCGCCTGTGCCAGAGCGTGGTGGGGCGACTGCGGGTCTCGGTGACACCACTGCTGGAAAGCGACTTCCACTCTCCGGAACGGGACTCCATACTGCGGCGGTCCGACCCCGGTGGGCGGGGAGCCCCCTGGAAGGGCGCGGTGTGGGGGGACACCGCCATCGGCGCAGACCGGCGAAAGAGAGCCGCGGCGCAGCAGTGGCACCTGGCGACGGGCCGTCCGCGGATGGAAACAGCGGCCTTCCGCGGGGCCGGTGGCCCCGCCATGTGGGAGCGGCGGGTCTCTACGGCACAAGAACACGTCGACCTGCGTGTGTGACCTCGTCGCGGAAGGGCAGCAGGGGTTGATGGGACGGATCGCATCCGAGTCCCCGGCCGAGGGGCCGACCGCGCGGGCTCCGATCACCGCCGCGTCGGTCCAGGACCGCCCCCTGCAGCTCACCCAGTGGCTTGGAGAAATGACATGGGGATCGTCCAGCTTCCGCCGCCCGTCGTTCCGAGGAGCCGCTCCCGCCCGGACCCCCGCGCCCTGGAACGCGACCTGCGCAGGCGGGTGAACGGCGAGGTCCGCTTCGACACCGGCACCCGTGCCGTGTACTCCACCGATGCGTCCAACTACCGCCAGGTGCCGATCGGGGTGGTGGTGCCGCGCACCACGGAGGCGGTCGCGGAGGCGGTGGCGGTGTGCCGGGAGCACGACGCCCCGCTGCTGTCCCGGGGCGGCGGCACCAGCCTGGCCGGCCAGTGCTGCAACACCGCCGTGGTCATCGACTGGAGCAAGTACTGCCACCGGGTGTTGTCGGTCGATCCGGAGCGGCGGACCTGCGTCGTCGAGCCCGGCATCGTCCTGGACGACCTGAACCGGCGGCTGGCCCCTCACGGCCTGCAGTACGGCCCCCGTCCGTCCACCCATGCCAACTGCACGATCGGCGGGATGATCGGCAACAACTCGTGCGGCTCCACCGCCCAGGCGTACGGCAAGGTCGTCGACAACATCCGCCGGCTGGAGGTGCTCACCTACGACGGGCTGCGGATGTGGGTGGGGCCCACCGGGGAGGACGAGCTCCTCGGGCTGGCCGCCCGCCGGGACCGCACCGGTGAGATCTACCGGGCGCTGCGGGGGCTGCGCGACCGCTACGCCGACGAGATCCGGCGCCGCTACCCCGGCATCCCCCGCCGGGTGTCGGGCTACAACCTCGACTCGCTGCTGCCCGAGCACGGCTTCGACGTGGCGGGGCTGCTGACCGGGTCGGAGTCCACGCTGGTGACGGTGCTGCGCGC
The DNA here is from genome assembly GCF_039539665.1 of Actinomadura keratinilytica. Classification (NCBI taxonomy): domain Bacteria; kingdom Bacillati; phylum Actinomycetota; class Actinomycetes; order Streptosporangiales; family Thermomonosporaceae; genus Actinomadura; species Actinomadura keratinilytica. The sequence goes on along the minus strand of NZ_BAABDO010000009.1, from coordinate 17,964 downwards.
GGAGGTGGCGCTGGTCCCCGTGCCCGGGCGCACCCTGCTGGTCGCGCTGGGCTTCGCGGACATCGCCGCGGCCGCCGACCATGTGCCCGCCGTGCTCGCCCACGAACCGCACGAGCTGGAGGCCGTCGACGGGCGGCTGGTGGATTTCCAGAAGGCCAGGCACCTCAACCCGGAGGCGCTCAGGCTGCTCCCCGAAGGCAGGGGCTATCTGATGGTGCAGTTCGCCGGTGACACGGCCGAAGAATGCGCCGAGCGGGCCCGGGCGCTGATCGACGATCTGCCGGATGCGGTGGACTCCACCGTCTATGCGGATCGCGAGCACGAGCACCGGCTGTGGATGATCCGCGAATCGGGGCTCGGCGCCACCGCGCACGTGCCGGGGCGGCCGGACACCTGGCCGGGCTGGGAGGACTCGGCCGTGGCACCCGACAAGGTCGGCCCCTACCTGCGTGATCTCAAGCGCCTGTTCGATGAGTTCGGCTATGAGGGGCCGTCGGTGTACGGGCACTTCGGCCAGGGGTGCGTGCACACCCGCATCCCCTTCGACATGGCCTCGGCCGGCGGCGTCGCGGCCATGCGCGCCTTCGTCGAACGCGCCGCCGACCTGGTCGTGGGATACGGAGGTTCGCTGTCGGGTGAGCACGGCGACGGGCAGGCCCGCGGTGAGCTGCTGGAGAAGATGTTCGGCGCCGAGATCGCCGAGGCGTTCGGCCGGCTCAAGGCCGTCTTCGACCCGGGCGACCGGATGAACCCCGGCAAGGTCGTCGCGCCCGGCCCGCTCGACGGCGACCTGCGGCTGGGCGCCGGGTACCGCCCCTGGCGGCCCGGGACCGCCTTCGCCTACCCGCACGATTCGGGCCGGTTCGACAAGGCGGCCCTCCGCTGCGTCGGCGTGGGCAAGTGCCGTTCGCTGGAGGGCGGGGTGATGTGCCCCAGCTACCGCGCCACCCGCGAGGAGGAGCATTCCACCCGGGGCAGGGCCCGGCTGCTGTTCGAGATGATCCGCAACGACTCGCCGGTCGCCGACGGCTGGCGCTCCACCGAGGTCCGTGACGCGCTCGACCTGTGTCTTGCCTGCAAGGGCTGTAAGACCGACTGTCCGGTCAACGTGGACATGGCCACGTACAAGGCCGAGTTCCTCCACCACCACTACGCCGGGCGGCTGCGCCCGCTCTCGCACTACTCGATGGGGTGGCTGCCCGTCTTGGCGGCCGCCGCCAGGCGGGTGCCGCGCCTGGTCAACACGCTGACCTGGGCTCCGCTGCTGGGGCGGGCCGTCAAAGCGGCCGGCGGCATCGCGCCCGAGCGGAGACCGCCCCTGTTCGCCCGGGAGCCGTTCGTCGACTGGTGGCGGGCGCGGGGACCGCGCGGCGGCGCCGCGGAGCACGGTGAGGTCGTGGTGTGGCCCGACACGTTCACCAACTCCTTCCACCCGGAGATCGGGCGGGCCGCCGTGGAGGTGCTGGAGGCCGCCGGGTTCCGCGTCAAGGTCCCCGACCGGGCGGTGTGCTGCGGGCTGACCTGGATCTCCACCGGTCAGCTCGGCGCGGCCCGCCGCGCCCTGCTGCGCACCCTCGACGTGCTGCGCGACGACCTTCGGCGCGGCACCCCGGTCGTCGGGCTGGAACCCAGCTGCACGGCGGTGTTCCGCGCCGACGCCCTGGAGATGCTGCCGCGGGATCCGGACGTGCGGCGCCTGGCCGACCAGACCCGCACCCTGGCCGAGCTGCTCGCCGAACGCGCCCCCGGCTGGGAGCCGCCGGCTGTGGACGCCGACGCCGTCGTGCAACGCCACTGCCACCAGTACGCCGTCATGGGCTTCGACGCCGACCGGCACCTGATGGAACGGGCGGGAATGCGTGCGGACGTCCTGGACGCCGGCTGCTGCGGGCTCGCCGGCAACTTCGGGTTCGAACGCGGCCACTACCAGGTCTCCCGGGACATCGCCGAACTCGGCCTGCTGCCGGCGGTCCGCGACGCCGACCCCGGCGCCCTGATCATCGCCGACGGATTCAGCTGCCGCACCCAGATCGAGCAGTCCGGCACCGGCCGGACCCCCGTCCACCTGGCCGAGGCGCTGGCCGCCGGGCTGCGTGGGACCACGCCGCACCCGCGACGCGCCGAGCCTCCGGGGGTCGCCGTTCGCACCATGGTGGTCGCGGTCGCCGCAGGCGCGGCGGGCCTGGCCCTGTCCAGGGCCATGGCACGTGCCCGCAGGTAGCCCGGGCGGCGGAGCCGAAACGTTCCAAGGGGGAGGGCATGGCACACGGTGCGGCCGCACCGTTGGAATCGATCCGCACGTCGGTGTACACGGTGCCCACGGCGGGGCCGGAGTCCGACGCCACCCTGGAGTGGGACTCGACGACCATCGTGGTGGTCCACGCGGCCGCCGGCGGCCGCACCGGGATCGGCTACACGTACGGGTCGGCCGCGGTGGCCGCCCTCATCAGGGATGAGCTGCGGGACGTCCTCGCGGGGACCGACGTCCTCGATGTGGCCGCCCGCTGGGCGGCCATGACGGGGGCGCTGCGCAACGCGGGACGTCCCGGGATCGGCGCCATGGCCGTCTCCGCCGTCGACATCGCATTGTGGGACCTCAAATCGCGGATCATGGGCGTCCCGCTGGTGGTGGCGCTGGACGCGTTCCGGCAGGCCGTGCCCGTCTACGGCAGCGGCGGCTTCACCTCCTACACCGACCGGCAGCTGGCCGACCAGCTGTCGGAGTGGGCCGGGCGGGGCATCGGCCGGGTCAAGATGAAGGTCGCCCGCGATCCGGCCGCGGACAGGGCACGGGTCATCGCGGCACGGCGTGCCGTCGGCGACGGTGTGGAACTGATGGTGGACGCCAACGGCGGCTACCGGCGCAAGCAGGCGCTCGGCTGGGCGCGGTGGTTCGCGGACATGGGCGTCACCTGGCTGGAGGAGCCCGTCAGCTCAGACGATCTGGACGGGCTGCGGCTGCTGCGCGACGCCGGCCCGCCGGGCGTGGACATCACCGCCGGGGAGTACGGCTGCACGCTGCCCTACTTCCGCCGGATGCTGGAAGCCGGGGCGGTCGACTGCCTGCAGGCCGACGTCACCCGTTGCGGCGGCATCACCGGTTTCCTGCGGGTCGGCGCCCTGTGCGACGCGCACGGCTTGGACCTGTCCGCGCATTGCGCTCCGCAGGCCGCGCTGCACGCCTGCGCGGCCGTGTGGCACCTGCGGCACCTGGAGTACTTCCACGACCATGTGCGCGTCGAGCGGATGCTGTTCGATGGGGTCCGCGAGCCCACCAGCGGCGGGAGTCTGGAGCCGGACCGCTCCCAGCCGGGACTCGGTCTCCGGCTCAAAGAGGCCGATGCCGCGCCCCACCTCGTCGCGTGACCTGGGGAGGCCCAAGACGCGCGCACCAACGACGGCGCGGCCCGCGGCGACGACCTCCGCGCCCACACCGTCGGCGAGGGTGTTCCGGCGCCCCCCGGCCCCGCCTTGTCCTCGGTCTAGGTAGGGCCCCTTGCAGCAGGAAGGAAGCCCGGGCCGCGCATCTATTCACTCGGTATATACACCGGGTGTATAGTCGCGGCCATGTCGACTCCGCAGATCCTGCTGGCGTTGCTCGCCGAACGCCCCAAGCACGGATACGAGCTCAAGCGGGAACACGACGAGCGGCTCCCGGGGGCCAAGCCGCTGCCGTACGGCCAGGTCTACTCGACGCTGCAGCGGCTGGAGCGGGACGGGTTCGTGGCCGTCGCCGAGGTCGTCCAGGAGAGCGGGCCCGAGCGCACGGTCTACGAGCTGACGCCCAAGGGCGAAGAGCGGATGCGGGCCTGGCTCGCCGAGACCGAACCGCCCCTGCCCTACGTCGGCGGCGCGCTGTTCAGCCGCGTCGTCATGGCCCTGGTGGCGGGCGGCGACGCACGCGCCGGGCTGGACCGGCAGCGCGCCGCCCATCTGGCGCGGATGCGCGAGCTGACCCGCGCCAAGACCGCTCCCGGCGCGTCCGCCGCCGAGGCGCTCGCCGCCGACTACGCCCTGCTGCACCTGGACGCCGACCTGCGGTGGATGGAACTGGCCGTGCACCGCCTGGCCGACCTGACCAAGGAGATCAGCCGATGAGTCCCCTGCTGCACGCGCGCGGCGTCGCCAAGACGTTCGGCCGCACCCTGGCGCTGCGCGACGCCTCCCTGTCGATCGACGCCGGAGAGGTCGTGGCGATCTCCGGCCCGAGCGGCTCGGGCAAGAGCACCCTGCTGCACTGCCTGGCCGGAATCGTCGTCCCCGACGAAGGCGAGATCCACTACGGCGAGACCCGCGTGGACGAACTGGACGAGGACGCCCGCACCCGCCTGCGGCGCGAGGCGTTCGGCATCGTGTTCCAGTTCGGCGGGCTGGTGCCGGAGCTGACCGCCGAGGAGAACGTGGCGGTGTCGCTGATGTTCCGCGGGACCGACCGCGACCGGGCGTCCGCCGCCGCGCGCGAGTGGCTGGAGCGCGTCGGCGTGGGCGACTGCGCCACGCTGCGGCCCGGCGAGCTGTCGGGCGGCCAGGCGCAGCGGGTCGCGGTGGCCCGGGCGCTGGCCACCGAGCCCACCGTGGTCTTCGCCGACGAGCCCACCGGCGCGCTCGACAGCGTCGCGGGCGAGGAGGTGCTCGGCCTGCTGCTCGGCGCGGCCCGCGAGCGCGGCGCCACCGTCGTCCTGGTCACCCACGACAACCGGATCGCCGCCTACGCCGACCGCGAGGTCGTGGTGCGCGACGGCGTCGTGTCCGAGGTCCCGGCGGTGGCCCGGTGACCGGGGGCGGGACGCGCATGCCGTTCGACATCGCCGCGATGCTGGCGCGCGGCACCTCCCGCGCCGAGCGGCGGCGGCGCCGGCTGCTGGCCTGCTGCGCCGCCCTGACCACGTTCCTGCTGCTCGGCGCGGTGAACCTGCTGATGATCAAGGGCACCGAGCACACCGACTGGGCGGGGCTGGTCGCCGAGGAGGGGCTGCGGCCGGGCACCGCGCTGGCGCTGGTGCTGCTCGTCATCCCGGTGCTGGCGCTGGTGCACCAGAGCGGACGGGTCGCGCAGGCCACGCAGGAGCGGCGGCTGGCGGCGCTGCGGCTGGCCGGGGCCACGCCGGGGGACGTCCGGCGGCTGGCGGCGGTCGAGGCCGTCCGCATCGGCGCGGCGGGGGCGATCAGCGGGGGCATCGCCTACGTGTGCGCGCAGCGGGCCGCGATGGCCGCCCTGGGGGTCCGCGACACCGGGCGGTACGCGATCGCGCTCTGGGCGGTTCCGTTCGTGCTCGTCCTGGTGGTGGCGGCCGCGGCGGCGGTCAGCCTGCTGGTGTCCCGCCACGTCGTCACCTCGCCGCTGCACGTCGCCCGGCGCGGCACCCGTCCCCGGCCGCGCCGCGCCGCCCTCATCCCGCTGGCCGCCGGCGTCGCGCTGATGATGGCGAGCACGTTCGTCCAGTGGCTGGACCTCGGCATTCCGCTGCTGTTCCTCGGCGCCGCCGCCACCCTCCTCGGTGTCATGACGGGCTCCGGCCGCCTGGTCCTGGAGGCGGCCCGCCTGACCGCCCGCCGGGCGCGCACCCCGGAGACGCTGCTGGCGGCGCGCGCCCTGGAGGCCGACCCGCGCGCCACGGGCCGCACCATGGCGGTCGTCGGCCTGGTGGTCGCCTTCGGCACGGGCACCGGCGTCATCGAGTGGGACGTGTTCCACAACGCCTCCGCGGCGGACGCGCCGATCGGGTCGTTCTGGCTGGTCAGCTTCGGCCTGACCTATGCGGCGCTGCTGTTCGCGCTGCTGGTCGCGGTCACCGCGCTGGTGGTGCACCGGGCCGAGGCGCTGCTGGAGAACGGCCGCTCCATGGCGGTGCTGGCCGCGTCCGGAGCTCCGGTGGCGTCCCTGCGCCGGGCGGCGGTGCGCCAGACGCTCATCGCCGCGACCCCGGTGTGCGCCGTCGCGGCCCTGGCCACGCTCCTCGGCATGGCGCCGGAGCTGGCCACCGGACCGAGCCCGCTGATGGCCGCCTGGACGGCCGGCCGGGCCCTGCTCATGGTCGCCCTCGCCGTGACGGCGGCGGCCGCCGTCACCGCCGCGTCCGGCCGTCTCCTCTCCCGCGCCGCCGCTCCGGAGCAGCTGCGCACCGAGTGACCCCCTGGGCGCGGGTGCCGGGCGGATCGCCGTGCGAGGCGGTCCGCCCGGTGTCGTCTCCGACCGGCGCGGGCCCGGGGCCGGGCGGATGTACGAGGTTTCCCGGATACCCCTCCAGCTGCGGTGATTACAGAATGTCACTGACAGTTCACGAATAGAGGGTATCGACCATGAAGGCGATCACACCGTCGGGGGCCCTGCGCCGCGGAGTGACGGCGAGTCCCGTCGCACTCGGCGTGCTGGTCGCGGCGAGCCTCGTCGCGCCGGGTCCGGCGCTGGCCGTCGACGACAAGCCGTGCGCGCCGCCCGTACCGCACCCCGTGTACGAGAAGGTGCAGTACTGCCCGCTGAGCCGCGGGAACGTCCCCGTCTACGCGAACCACAAGAAGGAGTCGGGGATCATCGGCTACCTCCGCAAGGGAGGTAGCGCCAACTGGTTCTTCGGCTACCAGTGCCGCGACGGCATCATCCGCCGGGGCGGGCTGGCGAACGACTGGTGGGCCGCCACGAAGGCCGACAACGGCAAGCTCGGCTGGGTGCCGGAGATCTACTTCGCGGGCGGCGACAACTTCGAACCGGACGCCGGATTGCTGAGGACGGCGTGCTGAACCGCACTGTCACGGAGGCGAAGATGAAAGCGTTTCAAGCGATCCTCATGGGTGCCGCGTCGTCGCTGCTCGCCGGACTGCTGCTTCCGGTCGGCGCGGCGCATGCCGACCCTCCCAAGGGCGACTTCATCGCCCGCGGCGTCAAGATCCGCGCCGCTCCCCGGCTCAACGCCCCCGTCCGCGGGCACGGCAACCCCGGCGACGGCTTCACCTGGAACGGCGGCCAGAGCTTCGCCGATCCGGTGACCTGTCCGAACGGCGAGGTCAAGGACCACTGGACGTACGTGATCAACAACCGGACCAAGGTCGAGGGCTACGTCTCCGACTGCTTCATCAAGGAGTTCTAGCCTCCGCCTGCGACGGCGGACGCCCCGGCCCCGAGTCGCGGTCTCCGGGGCCGGCGGACCGCCGCCCGGCACGCACCGCGCGCCGCGCTCGCGGTGCGTGCCTCTCGAGCCGGCGGCGCACGGGAACAGGCGGCCTCCGTGCGCCGCCTCCCGAGCCGGGACGGCGCAGGCGGCCGGGGTCAGCGGACGGTGGTCTTGGGCGGCGGGCCGGGGCGTTGGAAGAGGACGTACAGCCACAGCAGGGACGGGACGAGCAGGACCATCCCGGCGATGACCGTGCCCAGGGCGGCGTGGAGCACGGCGGGGTCGGCGGCGGCCTCGGTCACCGTCACGCCGGGCGGGAGCATGACCGGGTACTGCGCCACCGCCCAGCCCCACACGACCGCCGCGACGGCGAGCGCGGCGGTGACCCTGGCCAGGGCGTACCGGCGGAATGCGAGCGTCATCATGGAGGCGAGCCCGGCGACGCCCGAAACCACGACGAGGGGCAGCGCGCGGCCGGTCAGCCCGGCGTACAGCGACGGCGCGTCGCCCCGCACGACGAAGACGCCCAGGATCGCGATGACGCCGGTGATCACGGCGGTGCACAGGCCGCGCAGGCGGAACGCGTCGGCCAGCCCCGGGTCGCCGCCGCGGCGCGCGTCGGCGGTGAGGTAGACGGCCGCCAGGTAGGCGGTGGCGCCCACCGCCAGCGCACCGGCCATCAGCGAGGTGGCGTTCCACCAGCTCGTCACGATGTCGCCGGCGGCGAGCCCGTAGGGGACGCGTCCGGACGCGACACCGCCCGCGATGGTGCCGAGGAAGAACGGGGTGAGCACCGACGACAGCGCGAACGCGCCGCCGAACAGCCGCAACTGCCACAGCTCGGTGCTGGCCTTGCGGAACGCGAACGCCGCCCCCCGCGCGATGATCCCGATCGCCACGAGGGTCAGCGGTATGTAGAGGGTGGAGGCGACCGAGGCGAAGACCCCGGGGAAGCAGGTCCAGAACATCACCAGCACGAAGATCAGCCAGACGTGGTTGGCCTCCCAGACCGGGCCGATGGAGTGCTCGATCAGCTCGCGCTGGGCGCGGCCGCGCCGGGCGCCGCCGGCCAGCGCGTCCCAGAACCCGCCGCCGAAATCGGCCCCGCCGAACAGCGCGTACAGGGTGAGGCCCGCCCACGCGAAGAGCAGCAGCCACTGCGCGGCGGTCACGGCGCGTGCTCCTGCGTCCAGTCCTCCTGGGGTGCGGCGACGTGCCGGCCGCGCAGCCGGAGAAGGACGTAGACGGTGGCCACGGTCAGCACGACGTACACGGCGAGCACCACGACCAGCCCCGCCCACAGGCCGGGCGCCGGGTTGACCGCGTCCGCGGTGCGCTGGTGCTGCCAGACGATCCACGGCTGGCGGCCGACCTCGGTGGTGACCCAGCCGGTCTCCAGCGCGAGCACCGCGGCCGGGCCGGACAGCACGGTCGGCCACAGGAACCAGCGGGTGCGGGGCAGGTCGCGGCGGCGCCACCACACGACCGCCAGCCAGCAGCCGAGCAGCAGCAGGGCGAACCCGATCGCCACCATCAGCTGGAAGCTCAGGTGCACCGCGTTGACCGGCGGACGGTCGGCGACCGGCACCCTGTCCAGCCCCTGGACGACCGTGCCGGGCCGGTAGCCGACCAGGATCGACAGCGCGTTCGGGATGCGGATGGCGTACCGCATCTCCCCGTCCAGGTAGAGGCCGCCCACGGACAGGGGGACGTGCGAGCCGGTCTCGTTGAGCCCTTCGATGGCGGCGAGCTTGGCGGGCTGGCGGTCGGCGAGCAGCCGGGCCAGGCCGTCCCCGACCGCGATCTGGAACGGCGTGATGACCGCCGCCACCGTGAACGGCAGCAGCAGCCCGATGCGGTGGTAGCGGTCGCGGCGGCCGCGCAGCATTCCCGCGGCGTACACGGCGGCGATGCCGAAGCCGGCGACCATGAACGCGGCAAGGATCATGTGGACGGTCTGCCAGGGCGTGGCCGGGTTGAACATCGCCGCCCAGGGGCGCACTCGGGTGACCCTGCCGTCCGCCAGGTCGAACCCGCGCGGCTGGTTCATCCAGGCGTTGGCGCTGACGACGAAGAACGCCGACGCGACCCCGGCGACGCACACCGGCAGCCCGGTCAGCAGGTGCACGCGGGGCGGCAGCCGGTCCCAGGCGTACAGGTAGACGCCCAGGAAGATGGCCTCGATGAAGAAGGCGAACCCCTCGAACGCGAACGGCAGCCCGAGCACCTGCCCGTAGGTCGCCATCAGCCCGGGCCACAGCAAACCCATTTCGAACGAAAGGATCGTGCCGGACACCGCGCCGACGGCGAACATCACGCCCATCGCCTTGGCCCAGCGGTGCGCGAGCCGCCGGTACGCCTCGTCGCCGGTCCGGATGCCGCGCCACTGCGCGAAGACCGTCAGCGCCGGCATGCCCACGCCGAAGCAGGCGAGGATGATGTGCCAGCCGAGGGATATCCCCATCTGCGTCCGCGCGGCCACCAGATCGGCCGGCGTCGCGGCGTCGGCCAGCACTCCCATGCGTCCCTCCCCGGCGGAACCGCTGCGATCCGTGCCCCCCTTTCATCACCGCGAACGCCGGGTTCACTCGCCCGCCCCCTCCGGTGCCCGTCGGACCGTCCGGCGACGGCAAGTCCTCCATACCGATGGACCAAGGTGTCCTTGGTCACAATTCCGGAGCTGTGTGACGGCGCGGCGCCTGTTCGCGGAGGAATCTGCCGCTCCGCACCCCCCGCATAAGTGGTTTCTCGCGATGCATGTTCTGCCTGTGATTGCTGTGATCGATGTGACCGGCGGCCGGAAGACGCACACACAAAGATCGTCTTTAGTTTTTACCTTCGAAGGTTTGCGAGTTCTTTGCCGCATCTCCTATGGTCCGTGGTACTCCGCCGTCCGGTGCACCGGCCGGCGGGGCGCCTAATCCCACGGCGCCGGCCGCCTGGGAACCGGGGACCCAACAGTTCTTCGGGGTGAATCCGCGGGCAGCCGCGGTAGGGCCGCTCCTTGGTCCGAACCCGTCAGCTAACCCGGTCGGCAGTCAAGGAGAGGAGAGGACATGAAGGAGCCTGCCCGGCTCTGCCCCGCCACCCCAGCGGCACGCCGCAGCCGCCTCATGACGATGCCAACGCCCTGATAGACGGGGCGGTCCCCTTGGCCGCCCGCTTCGCGCCGTTCCGGCCGCGCCGCTCCCCCGCCTCCCCGCGGCGGTGACCCCGCCGCCGGCACCGGGCCTTCGACACCTCCCCCGCCATCGGCGATCAGGGCCGTCCTCCGCACGGCTCAACGTTTCCGGCGCAGCCGCACGCCCCCATTTCCCGCGCGTTCTTCACGCCTGCTCTCTTTTTGCTGCCCGAATTCCTCCAGACCAGTTCCCCGGAAGGAAATACCCCCATGAACCCGAACGCCAAGCACCGCCGCACCGACCTTTGGCCCACCGAGATGCCGCGTCGCTCGGTCCTGCTGGGCGGTGGAGTCCTGCTGGGGAGTGCGGCGCTCGGCGTCGCCGCGGCACTGGGCCCGTCGGCCGAACACGAGGTGGCGAACGCCGCGAACGCCACCGACGCGGGCGATGCCACCGGAATGGCGCAGGCCGCCCGGCCCGACGAGTCCAGGTCGTCCCGAAAAACGCGTAAACAGGGGAAGGGTGCCCCGCTCATCCACTCGACCAGTGAATGGGGAGCGCGCACCCCCTACCGGCGGGCGACGGTGCTGTCCCGCGCACCCGAGTACATCGTGGTGCACCACACGTGTACCCCCAACGTCACCGACTACTCGCTGCGGCAGGGCTTCCGGCTCGCGCGTTCCATCCAGGGCGCGCACATGGGACAGGGATGGGGTGACACCGGCCAGCACTTCACCATCAGCCGGGGCGGTCACATCATGGAGGGCCGCAAGGGCAGTCTCGCCGCCGCCCGCAGGGGCCGGATGGTGATCGGCACCCACGTCGCCGGCGCCAACGGCTACACCGTCGGCATCGAATGCGAGGGCACCTACAACTCGGTCATGCCGCCCCGCCGCCTGCAGGACTCGCTCACCGAGCTGATCGCCTGGCTGTGCCGCCAGTACGACCTCGACCCGATGAAGGCGATCGTGCCGCACATGAAGTTCAACGACACCGATTGCTGCGGCTACGCGTTCGCCCCGACCCTGCCGCGCCTGCGCAAGCGCGTCGCCGCCGCCCTCCGCTCCGCCTGACGTCCACGGAACGCAGACGCTGACGGCCGCGTCCCCTGGCCGGGACGAACACCGAAAACGGCCGTTACCACCACCGGCGCCAACGACCGAGAGCCGCACAGGTGGAAGCGTCTTCAACCGACCGCGCTCGGGCGCCCGGCCCAACGGGGGACGAGCCGGGCACCCGGCGCGGGGCCCACAAAACCGCACCGCACTCGACGGAGCATGGTCAACACCACCAAACGCGGCCATTCCGACGACGGACACCGAACCGACGCAGCGAGGGGCGGAACACCCGCGAAGCCGCGACGCGCCGAGAACGGGCGATGGGGGTGCCGTCTCCCGACCGCGCTCGGGCGCCCGGCCCAACGGGGGACGAGCCGGGCACCCGGCGCGGGGCCCGCGAAGCCGTACCGCACCTTACGGGTGCGGCCGCCGCGGGCGGGAGATGGCCCTTCCTGTGGCGGACACCGATCGGTCCGGCTGCCTCGGCGGGCGCGTCGGTGTCAGGAGGTGAACTCGCAGGTGTCCGCGGTCCAGCCGGGGACGCGGTCGCTGAGAGTGAGGCCGAGACCGGGACGGTCCGGCACCAGCATGCGGCCGTCGCGGATCTCCAGGCGCTCGTTGAACAGCGGCTCCAGCCATTCGAAGTGCTCGACCCACGGCTCCTGCGGGTAGGCGGCGGCCAGGTGCAGGTGGATCTCCATCGCGAAGTGCGGGGCGAGCTGCAGGCGGTTGTGGTCGGCGAGCGCGGCCAGGCGCAGGAACGGGGTGATGCCGCCGATGCGGGGCGCGTCGGGCTGGATGATGTCGGCGGCGCCGACGCGGATCAGCTCGGCGTGCTCGGCGACGCTGGTGAGCATCTCACCGGTGGCGATCGGGGTGTCCAGGGACGCGGCGAGCGCGGCGTGGCCGGCGTGGTCGTAGGCGTCCAGCGGCTCCTCGATCCAGGTCAGCGCGAACTCCTCCAGGGCCCGGCCGAGGCGCTGCGCGGTGGGCCGGTCCCACTGCTGGTTGGCGTCCACCATGAGCAAGACGTCCTCGCCGAGCTTGTCGCGGACGGCCTTCACCCGGGCCAGGTCCACCCGGGCGTCGGGATGACCGACCTTGATCTTGATGCCGCCGATGCCGCGGCCGACCGCGGCGGCCGCGTTGGCCAGCACCTCCTCCAGCGGGGCGTGCAGGAACCCGCCGGAGGTGTTGTAGCAGCGCACCGAGTCGCGGTAGGCGCCCAGCAGCTTGGCCAGCGGCAGCCCGGCGCGCTTGGCCTTCAGGTCCCACAGCGCGATGTCCAGGGCGGCGATCGCCTGGACGGACAGGCCGCTGCGGCCGACCGACGCACCGGCCCAGACCAGCTTCTCCCACAGCCGGGCGATGTCACTGGGGTCCTCGCCGAGCAGCTCGGCGGCGACCTCTCCGGCGTGCGCGTACTGGCCGCGGCCACCGGCCCGCTTGGAGTAGGCGAAACCGAGCCCGTGCAGCCCGTCCGCGGTGTCGATCTCGGCGAACAGGATCGCCACCTCGGTCATCGGCCGCTGCCGTCCGGTCAGCACCTTGGCATCGCTGATCGGGGTGGCCAGCGGCAGCAGGACCGAGGACAGGCGGACCCGGTCGATGCGGTCGGTCGTCGTCATCGCAGCTCCTTGTCGGGATGGTCGACTCCGGGGGTCTAGTGCACGGCCGCCAGCCACAGGTGCGCGGCCAGGCCGAGCCCGGCCAGGGCGATCGCGACGCGCAGCGGCCGCTCCGGCAGCCGCCGGACCAGCGCGGGACCGGTCCAGCTGCCGGCCAGCGCGCCGCAGGCGAGCACGGCGGCGGCGGTCCAGTCGACCGGCGCCAGGAAGGCGTAGCGATCGCCGCGACGAGGTTGGCGCCGCCGGTGGCGAGGTTCTTCACCGCGTTGGTCACCGCGAGCGGCTCGGTCGCCGACACCGACAGCACGGCCAGCATCAGCACGCCCGCCGCGGCGCCGAAGTACCCGGCGTACAGGCCGACCAGCACGACGGCCACCGCGAGCAGTGCGCCGGACGGGCCGGCGCCGGTGGCCGCGGCGCGCCGGTCGGCGAGCGCGCGCAGCCGGTCGCGGGCCAGCAGCACCGAGCCGAGTGCGATCAGCCAGGGCACGACGAGTTCGAAGACGCCGTCCGGCGTGCTCAGCAGCAGCGCGGCGCCGAGGGTGCCGCCCACGGCGGCCAGCGCGACCAGCCTGCCGGTGCGGCGCCGCTGGCCGCGCAGTTCGGCGCGCGACCCGGCGGCCGCGCCGACCGTGGTGGAGAACAGCGCCACGGTGTTGGTGACGTTGGCCGCGACGGGCGGCAGCCCGACGGCGAGCAGCGCGGGGTAGCTGAACAGCGACGCCAGACCCGCGACCGACCCGGCCAGGCCGGACGCGACTCCGGCGAGCAGCAGCAACGCCGTGGCGTCGACCCCCACCGCTCGCGCCCCGCCTCAGATCCCGGCGGCCAGGTCGGCGGCGGACGGGTCGACCGGGGCCATCCGCTCGATGGCCAGGCGGGTGCGCTCCATCGCGGCCAGGATCTCCCGCCTGCGGTCCTCGTCGAGGCCGGCGATCGGCACCGAGCAGCTGATCGCGTCGGTGGCCGGGCTGGTGTAGCGCAGCGCGAGGCCGAAGCAGGTGATGCCGGCGTAGTTCTCCTCGTTGTCGATCGCGTGCCCGCGCTCCCGGGTCAGCTCCAGGTCGCGCAGCAGCGCGTCGTGGTCGGTCAGCGTGTTGGGGGTGAGCGGGGTGAGCTCGCGGGGGACGTGCGCGTCCACCCCGGCGCCGGGGGCGGTCGCGCCGAGGCGTTCGGCCAGCAGCGCCTTGCCCATCGCGGTGCTGTAGGCGGGCAGGCGGCGGCCGACCCGGCTGAACGGGCGGATGTAGCGGTGCGACTCCCTGGTCGCCAGGTAGACGATGTCGGTGCGGTCGAGCCGGCCGAAGTGGATGGTCTCGTCCAGCTCGGCGCTCAGGTCGGTGATGTGCGGCTGGACGATCCGCAGGTAGGGGTCGGTGTCCAGGTAGGTGGTGCCGGCCAGCAGCGCGCGGATGCCGATGCTGTAGTGCGTCCCGGACGGGTCGCTGCGCACCCAGCCGTGCTCGACCAGCGTGCGGATCAGCGCGTACACGCTGCTGCGCGGCGCGCCGAGCGCCTCGCTCAGCTCGCGCAGGCGGGCCGGGCGGTTCTGCCGCGAGGCCAGCAGTTCCAGCAGCTCGACGGTGCGCGCCGCGGACGCCGTCACCTACGGCATCGAGCCCACCGCGGCGATCATCATGCTGGCCGGGATCTTCTACGGCGCCCAGTACGGCGGGACGATCACCTCGGTGCTGCTGCGGCTGCCCGGCGAGGCGTCCAGCGTGGTGACGGCGATCGACGGGTACGAGATGGCCCGCCGCGGCCGGGCCGGCGCGGCGCTGGGCATCTCGGCGATCGGGTCCTTCGTGGGCGGGACGATCGCGATCGTCGCGCTGACCCTGGTCACCCCGCTGGTGGCCCGGTTCGCGGTGGACTTCGGCCCGGCCGAGTACACCGTGCTGGCGCTGCTCGGCATCCTCATGGTGACGACGCTGGGCAGCGGGTCCGTGCCGCGCAGCCTGCTGATGGCCGCGCTGGGCCTGCTGCTGGCGACCGTCGGCCAGGACCCGCTGGTCGGCACCGCCCGGCTGACGTTCGGCAGCGACGAGCTGCTCGACGGCATCGACTTCGTGATCATCGCCATGGGCCTGTTCGGGGTCGGCGAGCTGCTGTACAACCTGGAGTCGCTGCGCCGCCCGGGTCCTCCGGCGGCGAAGGTGGGGTCGGTGTACCCGTCGCGCGCGGACCTGCGCGCGTCCCGGGGCGCCATCGGCCGCGGCTCGGTCATCGGGTTCCTGCTGGGCATCCTGCCGGGCGGCGGGGCGACGATGTCGTCGATGGCGGCGTACGCGGTGGAGAAGAAGGCGTCCCGGCGCCCCGAGGAGTTCGGCAAGGGCGCCATCCAGGGCGTCACCGGGCCGGAGACCGCCAACAACGCCGCCGCCACGTCGTCGTTCATCCCGCTGCTGTCGCTGGGCATCCCGGCGAACGCCACGATGGCCGTCATGTTCGGCGCGCTCATGCTGCAGGGCATCACGCCGGGGCCGCTGCTGGTGGACGAGCGGCCCGACCTGGTGTGGGGCGTCGTCAACTCGATGTACGTCGGCAACCTGCTGCTGCTGTTGATGAGCCTGCCGCTCATCGGGATCTTCGTGCGGATCCTGCGGGTGCGGGCGTCGGTCCTGGCCCCAGTGACGGTCCTGATCACGATGCTGGGCGTCTACACCGTCCGCAACAACGTGTTCGACATGTTCCTGGTGACGGGGCTCGGCGTGCTGGGCTACCTGATGAAGAAGGTCGGCTACGAACCCGGCCCGCTGGTGCTGGCGTTCGTGCTCGGCGGCATCCTGGAGCCGGCCTTCCGCCGCGCGCTGCGCACCTTCGAGGGCGACCTCACCGGCTTCCTCACCGAGCCCATCGCCGCCACCCTGCTCGGCGCGACCGTCGTCCTCGCCCTGGCCCCGCCGGCGGTGCGGGCCCTGACCCGCCGCCGCAAGGCCGCCTCGCCTTCGGAGAACCCGGCTCTCACCTGAGGCCGCCCACCCGGGCGGGACGGGCACGAAGGCAGGCCGGCGACCTGTGCCGACTGGACGGCATGGGCCGCCGGCCTGCCGCGCATTCTGCGCCATACCGGCTTCTGGCATCCTTTGCCGCATGTCGCTGTCGTACCTGCCCGACTCGGCGCATCCCCGGGTGGCGGTCGATCCGGCCGTTCCCGCCGAGGACCGGCGGGCCCTGCGCGAGAACCAGGACGTGCTGACGCCGGCCTCAAGCCCCGTGCCCGGGCGGCTGCAGGTGCTGATCGGCGGTTCGGTCGTCCGTCTCGTCCGCAGGTACCACGGCCGCTACATCGTGGCGGCCGACCTCGACCCGGACGCCAAGATCCTGCTGTGCCGGGCGCAGGAGGCGATCGACGCGGTGCTGGAGTCCGAGGTCAACAAGGCGGGGCTGCTCGACGGCATGGACAACGCGCTCACCCTCCCCGCCGAGGAGTGGGAGATCGCCCAGACGCTCATGACCCACTCGCGGATGCGGGAGGAGCAGCGGCGGCTCCGCGAGTCCGACCTGACGCCGCTGGAGAAGTCCCGGTTCGCCCCGCAGCGCGAGGCCCTGCGCCGTTCCGTGGCGGCGGTAACCGAACGGATCGAGGCCCTGGAGGAGTACGCGGCGCGCACGGCGGCGGCCGACGACGCCTACCGGCGGCAGCGGCGCCGGGCCATGCCGCCGCCCGACCGCAGCGCGCAGATCCTCGAGCTGGAACGGCGCAACGAGGCATACGAGGAGCTGCTCGCCCGCACCGCCGCGCACGAACTGGCGGCCGAGCGGATCGAGGAGCTGGCCGACGACGCCGCGGAGGTCGAGGCCGCCCTGCGCCGGGCGGGCGACGCGGCCAGGCGCGTCGGCGGACCGTCCGCGTCCTGACTTCGCGCGTTCCGGCGCGGTGTCCGCCGCGGAGGCGGATGATGGGACGGCATGGACGAGCGAGCGGTCGAGGGCCTGTACGCGGCCTTCGCGAACGTGCCGCGGCCGAAGGCCGTGGCGGGGTGTCCGTGCTGCGTCGCGCCGGACGAGGACAGGGCGCTGCTCACCCGGCCGCTGCGGGAGCTCGGCGCAGCCGATCTGCGCAGGTACGCCGCCAAGGCGATGACCACGTGGGGGTCGGAGGAGGAATTCCGCTACTTCGCGCCCCGGCTGCTCGAACTGGCCGCCGACGACGCCTTCAACTGGCCCAGCGTGGAGGTCGTCTTCGGCAAGCTCGGCATGGTCCCGTGGACGGAGTGGCCCCAGCGCGCGGCCCTCGAAGAGTTCCTGGCCGCGTTCTGGTCGCGGACGCTGGCGAGCCACCCGTCCCGTCCGGACGCCGGCACCGCGCTGTGCGCGCTGACCCTGGCCGTCTCCGACGTCACCCCCTACCTGAGCGAGTGGGAGCGGCTCGACACCGGCGCGGCCGTCCGCCGGCTGCACGACTTCACCGCCGACGTGCTGATCCGGCGGCCCGGCGAGCGGGTGCGGCTGACCAACGCGGAGTGGGACGTCAACGTCCCGGCGTACCGCCAGGTCGTCGCATGGCTCACCGAGGGCCCGGCCCTGCGCGCCGTGCAGGCGGCCTTCGAGCGGCTCGACGACGAGCCGACGCTCGAACTGCTCCTGGAGATCGAGTATTCGCTGTCGTCTCCCGTCGGCTGAACGGCGCGGGCGGCTCACGGACCGGCCAAAGACCGCTCGGGGGCGGGGCGGCCGCATCCGCCGCCCCGCCCCCGCCCACTGCGCGGTTGCCGGGTCGGTCGGCCACGAACACGTCCCGGGCCGGTGCGGATCCGGCGCCACGCACGACGTCGCTGCCGGGCCCCGCCGCTCGCGTTGGCGGCGGATCACCTACGCGCCCGGCGCGATGCCGCTGCCGCCGTGCCCGGGATGGATCAGCCAGACCGGGACGGCCGGTGAGCCGGGTGGTCTACTGGCAGGTGCAGGGGTCGGCGACGAGCATGTGCGGGTCGCCGCCCGCCACGCCGCGGACGACCTCCACCCCCGCCCTCGGCATGGCGTCCGCAGTGAACTGTTTCCATCCTCATTGGGCCTGGTGGTGGAGGGTGAGGATCGCCTGCAC
>NZ_BAABDO010000008.1:0-115078 GCF_039539665.1 Actinomadura keratinilytica | reverse complement strand
CGATCATCTGGGAACCCTGGTAACCACCACCGCCCCGCACCGGCGGCCCGTCCACCACACCCGCAACGCCGTCGGCGTCCTGGTCCACCACCACGCGACCGGAAGGCAACCGCACACCTCTGGGCCCGCCACCACACGCCGCCCGTAACGGGGCAGCCCTGCACATGCGCGCCTCCCTGCGCCGACAAGCGAACACCCAACCTCACGGCAGCACCGCTGTGACCTGCGTACTTGCACTACCGCCGCACTGCTGCAGAATCCACCCTGTGCGGCCATGCACTGGCCGTGCTCACCTGCGGCTTTACCCTCGGGCCGCATCATCACCCTGGAGGTATCGCAACCCGTCGGGACCAGACCGCCGAGCCGTCGCCCTCGACGTGTCGCATCATCACCCTGGAGGTATTGCATCCACTTCGTGGCAACGTTGGAGAACCCGTCAGGCATCAAGCCGCGTTATCACCTTGGGGGTAGCGCAATCTGGGCACAGTGACATGAAGGGGGACATGACGTGCTACGTCATGTCCCCCTGGGGTTTCGCAACGTCTGCTTGCTATCGATATGCCGCCGGTGCGAGTGCTGGCCCGGGCGCCGCATCAGTCGCTGTGCTTGAGAAATCGGCGCTTTCGCCGTTGAGTCTGCTGTTCTTTGGTTCGCGATTCGTTGGCGTTGTTCACGATCCCTGTAGTGCGCCGGGCTCATCGGCGCCTGTCCGGGGGGCGTGAAGACCGCTTCCTTTTACGTCACATGGTGTTCAGGGCGGTGCTCATGACCAGTACGGCGCTTCCGAGGGCGCCGACGAGGACGAGCGCTGAGGCGGCGAGAGCGAGGCCGGGGCTGAGCAGGCGGCGAACCAGCAGGTAGGCCGCCGTGGTGACCAGGAAGGCGAGTGCGGGAAGGTACGGAACGAACAGGGACGTCGCGCCCACAAGGATTGCGCTGAGCAGGGAGACGGAAACCCTGTGTCCTCCCTTGAGGTCACGGCCGGTCAGCGTGTAGGTAATGCCCCCGGAGAGCGCGGCGCTGCCAACGAGCATCGCAATGATCAACATCGTGTCGGAATATATGTTGAAGCCTCCGGACCGTGTGGTTTCCGTTCCAGTACGTATGATTCACATGTGGGGCGTCAGGTTCGGCCGACGTCGTGATCTCGCCAGGTTTTTTGGAGCCTCGCAAAGCTGATCAGCGGAAACTCCGCTGGGCGCAGGCGGCGGTCCTCTCCGTCTGCGGCGAAGGTGCTGTTCAGGGGGCTGGGGCGGCTGCTGGCATGGCCTGGATGTGGGCAGAGGGCGACACGGGGGGTGCCGCATGCTGCTGAACCTGCGGTCGGCAGCGGCCCTGGACGGGTGTGCCGAGCAGGGCGAACAGCGACGCCACGGTCGGACGCTGGAGCAAGGGTGACGCCCGTGGCGGGCGGCCAGCTGCCGGATGACCGGTTCATGCCGGGTCAAGCCCATTGGCTTGCCGCGCCCCGCGTGCCCTGCTGGTGACTGCCCGGTCAACCGGTCTCTGCTGTCATGCGCGCCGCGTCCTACCGGTGACGAACCGGCCATGTTCCGGTGCAGGAGGGCACGCGGCGCATAGCGAGGACACCAGGGCGACCTCCACGGGCACCAGTTGGATGCGGGAGCCCCGATCGGCTCACGGCACCGCTGTGACCTGCGTACTTGCACAACCGTCGGACTGCTGCAGAACCTACCCTGTGCGCCCATACACAGGCCGCGCCCATCTGCGGCATTACCCTCGGGCCGCATCATCACCCTTGAGGTATTGCAGCCACCGCGCGTACACCGTCACGTACACCCCCGCCGCATCATCACTCTGGAAGGAACGTGCGGTTCTGCCGCGTCGAAGTGTCGCGGCGGCCGAGCTGGCCACATGCGGGGATGTCCCGCCGTGCGCGGCGTCGGCCCGGGATGCGCACGGGACGACCGCGAGCACGGATGCCGACACGGCGGACGCGGTCCGCGCCGGCCTCGCGTCCGGGTGTGGAGGCCGCGTCATCGCCCTGAGGTTCGCGACGCCCACTCCTGGGCCGGCATCCGGACCTGATGCGCCGACGCCGCATCATCACCCTGGAGGTATCGCAGGTGGCGGGCGCGGTCGGTGATGCGTCCGGCCCGGCCGCGTCGTCACCCTGGGGTATCGGAACTTGCGGGTCTCACTCAGTGGGGCCGGACGCGTAGGTGTTGTGGGTGATGGTGGGGGCTCGCGGCGGACGGGTGAGGCTGGAGGCTCGTCAAGATCGGTCGGTGGGAGCCTGCCTTGCGGATTTCGGTTGTCCCAAACCGCTGCCGTCCGTCTGGCTCTCGCGGCAGGAGCCGCGTCGCGGGGCGTTGTGACGGTTGATCTGTCGTGCCGGGCCGCACGATCCGGTGTCCGGCGGTGTGGAGTGCGGTACGGGCTATCACGGCCTCGCGGGAAGGGTGTGATGGCCGCTCGGCTGTGTGGGGCGTGCCGAGAGGGGCGGGCGGCCACTGCCGGGATCGTTGGTGACGGTGGTGGGATCCCGGTAGATCGTTGGTCAAAAAGTGTCCGAAACGGCGTTTAGGTCTCGTTGAGGTGGTACTTCATGCCCGTATGGGACGGGCGGAAGCCGAGTTTCTGGTAGAAACGGATCGCCTCGGGACGGCGGCGGTCCGTGGTGAGCTGGACCATGCGGCAGCCGCGCGCACGGGCCTGCTCGACGGCCCAGGTGATCATTGCTTGGCCGATGCCGTGGCCGCGCTGATCGGTGGCGACGCGGACGCCCTCGATCTGGGCGCGTTCGCCGCCCAGGCAGGTCAGGCTCGGGATGTAGGTGAGTTGCAGCGTGCCGACGATCTCGCCGTCCACTTCGGCGACGATGACGGCGTTGCGGGGGTCGTCGGCGATGGCCTCGAAGGCGCGCACGTAGTACTCGGGGAGCGCCTCGCCGGGCGTCTCGCTGGTGGCGCCGAGGCCGTCGTCGGCCAGCAGGGCGACGATCTGCGGCAGGTCGTCGCGGGTGGCCTCGCGGAAGGTCGGGCTGGGACGCACCGTTTCAGGCTATCGGCGGGTCGATCCGGCCGGTCGGTCACCATGACTTGTAGTACTACGGCTTGTAGTACTACGTTGGGTTCGACAAACTTTCCCACCCCACGGCCTCCGGTGCCGGGCCTCCGGACATCGGCGGGAGAGACCATGTTCAACAGCGACAACGACGAGCACTGGACCGACCACGCCATCTGCCGGGGCGCCGATCCCGACCTGTTCTTCCCGATCGGTTACGGTGCGCCCGTTCTCCAGGAGCAGATCGCGGCGGCCAAGGCGATCTGCGGCAACTGCCCGGTCACCGCCGATTGCCTGTCCTGGGCGCTGCGCGTGGGCGAGCCCGACGGGATCTGGGGTGGGACGACCCCGGACGAGCGCCGCTACCTGCGTCGCAAGGCGGACGCTCCGGCGCGGCGCCGGCTGCCGGTGATCTCCGTACGCGGCGACGTGGAGGAGCACCGCGCCGACCAGGCCGCCTGACCGGCTAGGGGATCAGGGCGATCTTGCCGGCGGTCCGGCGATGCAGGAGGTCGTCCAGGACGGTGGGAGCCGCGTCCAGAGGGTGTGTTCGTGGCGCCACCGGGTCGGTGACCAGGTCGAGCGCCGTGTCCAGCAGGGCGCGCTGCTCGGCCTGATGTGTCAGCGACCATGCGCCCCAGTCGACGCCGACGACCGTGCGGTTGCGCAAGAGCACCTGGTTGAGGGGGAGCGACGGGATCTCGCCGGAGGCGAAACCGATCACCAGGTAGCGGCCGCCCTCCCGCAGAGCGCGCAGAGACGGATCCGCCAGGGCCCCGCCGACCGGATCCACCACCAGGTCGACGCCGCCCTGCGACCATTCCCGCGCGGACGTCTTGACGTCGTCGGGCCCGACCGCCGCCTCGGCCCCGGCGGCCAGCGCCAGCTCCCTTTTGTCCGGAGTGGACGCGACGGCCAGAACACGGGCGCCCAACGCCGTCGCCACCTTGATCGTGGCGAGGCCGACGCCGCCGCCCGCGCCCAGCACCATCACCGTCTCACCGGACGCCAGGCCGCCCCGCTCGCGCAGCGCGAACAACGCCGTGCAGTGGCTCTGCAGGAACGTCGCCGCGCGCGGCGCGTCCAGGTGGTCGGGGATCGGCACCAGCGCGGACGCGGGCACGGCCACCTGGGAGGCGAAGCCGCCTCCGAAGCAGCCGACGAGCACGCGCGTGCCCACCGCCGGGCCGTCCGCGCCCGGCCCGAGCGCCGCGACGGTCCCGGCGACCTCGGTGCCCGGCACGTAGGGCAGCGGCGGCTTGATCTGGTAGCGGCCGTGGACGAGCAGCGCGTCCACGTAGTTGACCCCGGCCGCCGCCACGTCCACGAGCGCCTGGCCGGGACCGGGCTCGGGCGGGTCCTGCTCGCGTACGACGACGGACCCGAACTCCTCACACACCACGGCGCGCATGCGCCCCACTATGACGGAAACCGAATGGCGTTCGCCACAGTGGGCGGGGCACAGCGCGAGCCCCTGGATCGTTGTCAGTGGTGACGGGAGCGTCTTTCACACCTACGGTGGCGCACATGAGCTATTCCCCCCAGCCGCAGGAACGGCACCGATCCGAAGGGCTCGCGACGCACGGCGTGCGGGCCCTCGGCGCGATCGTGCTGATCGGCGCGGTCACCGCCGTCATGTGGGTGCTGGAGATCTTCGACTACGTCGTCGGCGGACGGCTGGACGCGTTCGGCATCCAGCCGCACGACGTCGACGACCTGCCGGACATCTTCACCGCACCGTTCATGCACGGCGGCTTCGGCCATCTGATCGGCAACACCGTGCCGTTCGTGATCCTGGGCTTCCTGGCGGCGGCGCGCGGGATCGCCAAGTTCCTGGCCGCCAGCCTGGTGATCATCGTGGTGGGCGGCCTCGGGGTGTGGTTCACCAGCTCGGCCAACACCCTGGGCTCCAGCATCCTGATCTTCGGCTTCTTCGGCTACCTGCTCGGCCGCGGCCTGTTCGAACGGCACCTGCTGGACCTGGCGATCGCCGCCGCGGTGGTGCTGCTGTACGGCGGGCTGATCTTCGGGGTGCTGCCCAGCGACCCGGGGATCTCCTGGCAGGGCCACCTGTTCGGGATGATCGGCGGCGTGCTCGCCTCCTGGCTGCTGCGCCGCCGCCGTCGGCCCGAGCCCGCCGCACCCGCCTACCGGCCCGGCTACTACTGACCCTCAGCGGGGACGCACCGTCACCTCGGTGACGGCGGCGTCGCGCGGCGTCTCCAGGGCGGCCACCAGCACGCGCGCCACCGTGGCCGGCGCGGCGAAGTCGCCGGCGTCGTACGGCCGGCCCTCCTGGGCGCGGACGCGCCGCTGCATCTCGGTCGAGGTGCGGCCGGGGAAGATCGTCGTTACCCGCAGCAGCGGCTCCTCGGCGCGCAGCGAGTCCGCCAGCGCCCGCATGCCCCATTTGCTCGCCGCGTAGGCGGACCAGTTCGGGTTCGCCCGCAGCCCCGACGTGGAGTTGACGAACACCACCTGCCCCTCGGCGGCGCGCAGCGCGGGCAGCAGCAGCCGCGTCAGCTCCGCGGCCGACACCAGGTTGACGTTCAGGTGCTCCAGCCACTGGTCGGCGTCCAGCTCGGCCACCGTGCCCAGGTGGACGACGCCCGCGCAGTGCACCAGGCCGTCCAGCCGATCGGGCAGCCCCGTCGCGGCCAGCGCCGCCTCCAGCCGGCGCGGCTCGGCCAGGTCGAGCGGGACCGTGCGGATCGTCGCGCCCGCGGCGGTGGCGGCGCGCCCGGCCGCCCCCGTCTCCCCGTTGCGTTCGCGGACGATGACCTGCGTCGGCGCGTGCGCCCCGCCGCGCAGCGACGCCGCCAGCGCGGCCAACCGCTCCGCCGACCGGCCGGTCAGGATCAGGTCGTGCCCGCGGTCGCGCAGCAGCTCGGCGACCGCGGTGCCGATGCCCCCGGTCGCCCCGGTGATCAGGTATGTCCCCATGACGTTCCATTCTCGGCGATGCGCGGGCCGCGGGGGCGGTGCCCGGTCAGCTGGGACGCAGCACGCGGGTCACCCCGGCGATCAGCGCGGTGGCCAGGATCCACCCCGTGGCGACCAGCGCATACGCCACCCAGCGGGACCAGCCCGACGGGTCGAACGCCTGCTGCTGCCCGAACGTGTCGATCGGGATCAGCAGGTCCAGGGTGTAGACGAAGGCGTGGTAGTCGGGCCGTTCGTCCGGCGGCTTGATCGGCTGCGGCTTGTCGGCCGAGAACACCGCCGTGCCGAGCGTCACCAGCACGGCGAACCAGCCGAACGCCAGCCACGGCCGGTAGCCGTACCCGACCGTCCAGTCCAGCAGGTACCCCCACGCCTTGCCGATCGGGTTGGCCAGATGGCGGCGGCGGGTGCGCAGCTTGGCCAGCTGCACCTTGCGGGCGAGGTCGTCGTGGCCGATGCCGTGGTACCAGGCGGCCAGCTGCTCGTACGGCTGCAGGTGGAACTGCTTGTCGCGGTTGACCCAGTTCAGCCGGTCGCGGAAGGTGCCGCCGCGCAGGCTGTCGTAGACGAGCCCGTTGAGGTACAGCTCGTCGGGCCAGATGGACGGGTCGTCCATGATCAGGCCGATCCGGGAGTACGACAGCGACACCCGGCCCTCGATCCGGCGCTGCGGCCACAGGATCAGCTCGTCGGCGTGCAGGTGGCTGGCGTGCAGCGCCATCCGCCCCGGGTCGCCGGAGTCCAGCACGGCCTTGGAGAACGACAGGATGCCGTTGACCCGGGCGCTGCGCAGCCGCACCGTGCCGAGGGCGGTGAAGCCCTTGCTGAACTCGGCGGTGTCCTCGACGATCATGTTCTGCGCGTCCAGGGCCAGCCGCCCCGGATTGCGCAGCGCGGTGCCCTCCATGAACAGCCCGCCGTTCATGCGCGCGCCGACCAGCCGCATCCCGCCGGTGATCTGCGCGTCCCGGATGAACGCGCCGACCTCGACCACCATGCCGCCGCTGAACACCGCCCACTTGGCCGGGTCGGTCTCGGTGATCACGGTGCGCATCATCCGCAGCCCGCCCATGAGCTGGGCGCGCGGCAGCCGCACCTCCCCGTCGATCACCGAGCGGGACAGGCTGAGGTAGCCGTCGGCGTGCAGGCCGCCGCCGTCGAACCCGGGCATCCGGCAGTCCGACAGGCGCAGCTGCCGGGTGCGGGCGTTGGAGAAGTCGGGCTGCTCGACCAGGCGGCAGTGCTCCAACCGCAGCTCGTGCTCGACCGTGCCGCCCGACACGTCCAGCCGCCCGATGATGTACGCGCCGGTGAGGCGGACGGCGGGCACGTACCCCTCGCGCGGCTCGCACGCGCCGAGCAGCAGCTGCCTGATCACCTCGGCGCGGACGGTGCGCCCGGGATCCGGACCGGCCGGACGGTCGTCCCCGAGGACCACGCGGGCGCCCGTCGGGAACGCCGCCCAGAGCCGTTGTTCGGTTTCGCTGAGTCCGGGGGGTTGTGTCACGTGGTTCGTCTCCTCCGGTGGTCGCCAACCCCCCGCCGGTCAGAAGAGGCCGCGGCGCCGTGCGGCCTGCTGCAGGTAGGAGTCGAGCTGCTGCTCCCAGTTGATGTTGTCGACGGTGGCGTAGTCGACGGTGAACCGGGCGAACGCGTCGTGGCCCTCGGTGAACAGCCCGCCGCGCTTGTCCAGCTCCAGGACGACCTCCATCGACTGCGGGTACGACACGAAGGTCACCTCGAGCTGGTTGATGCCGCGGGCGTACCGCGTCGGCGGGTAGTACTCGATCTCCTGGTAGAACGGCAGCTCCTGGTGGACGCCCCAGATGCGGCCCTTCTCGCAGTCGGCGTTGCGGAAGTGGAAGCCGAGATTGGCGAAGGCGGTGAGGATCCGCTCCTGCGCGGGCAGCGGGTGCACCGCGATCGGGTCCAGGTCGGTGGCGTCGACGGCCCGCGCGACCTCCAGCTCGGTGGCGACGCCGACGGTGGTGCCGTGCAGCGGCCGTCCGTAGAAGTGCGTCAGCGGCGCCTCCCACGGGATGTGCAGCTGGAACGGGATGCTGTGCCGCGCGCCGTCGTCCAGCCGGAACGGCCCGGCGATCTGCACCTTGGCGTACTCCAGGTCGGACTGGTACTCGCTGTCGCCGGACTCGACCTCGACGCGGGTCTTCAGAGCCAGGTTGATGCCCTTGATGTCGGAGTCGTGCTCGCCGCCGATGACGGTCACCTCGCCCGTCACCACCCCGCCGGGCGTGGTGTTCGGGTTGTGCAGGACGGTCTCGACCTGCGGGCCGCCGACTCCGAGCGCCTGCATCAGCTTCTTGAAGACCACCGTCTTCTCCCCTCCCGAGAGATTCGGGACGCTATCGCGTCCTCGCCAAGTAGACGCGAGCAGGGGGGAGTGCGTTCCCGCTGCTGCGGACGGCCACGGACGATCTCGGACGGCGGCGGACGGCCGCGGGCGCAGGTCAGTGGGCGCCTCCGCCGGCCAGGTTGAGCCCGACGACCCCGGCGACGATCAGCGCCAGCGCCGCGATCCTGCCCGCCGAGACCTGGTCGCCCATGAACAGCATGCCGAGCACGGCGGTGCCGACGGCCCCGACGCCCACCCATACCGCGTACGCGGTGCCGACGTCCAGCTTGGTCAGCGCCAGGTTGAGCAGGCCGAAGCTGATAAGCGCGAACAGCACGAACCCTATGGACGGCAGCACCTGCGTGAAGCCGCGGCTGGCCTTCAGCGACAACGCCATGGCCACTTCGAACAGGCCGGCGACGATGACGAGGACCCAGGCCATGCTTCCACCCCTCCGAACAAGACGAGCCGGTCACTTCCACGCGTCGTCTTGTCTTGACCGGGTACGGCGCGCTCCTCGTCCGGAAGGGCATGCACCACACGCCCTCATCCCAATCCAACCAGAAACCCACCCCGCCCCTTCCCGGAGCCCAGCCCTCCCAACGGGACCTCCGCCGGTATCCAGCGGATTACGGCGCCCCCGGCAGCGACGGGCGAGCTCGGCGGGGGACGATCCCGCGCGGCTCATTTGAGCCGGTCGACGCAGCGTTCAACACGTCGCGGCGCCCTCGTACCGGTGTGCTGTGGGGCTCCTGGTGGGAGGCGCGGCCCGGGGTGTGTTGTCGCCGCGACGCTCGCGCCCGCCTCCCAGCAGCGGACGACGCCGTCGGCGATCTCTCCGGGGGTGACCGGCAGGTGCGGGCTCTGCGCCTTGGCGGCCATGCCGCCCGTCGGGGCGACGGTGAGGATGAGCTTTCGGCTCACCGGCTGCCTCCGGTGGGGGCGTGGCGGCCCCGGGCCGGTCTCAGGGGCCACTTGCCAGGGTGCGCCGGTGTGCTTGGAGGGCTTGGCCTTTCGGGGGCCCGGGTGCTCAGGAGCGGCGTGGGCGTCCGCCTCGTGCCGTCGGCGCGTGTCCTGTGCGCGGTCGGCCCTGCGGCGCCCGGGGGCTAAGGCCTGTCCGGTGGATCATGGCGGGGGCGCAGCGGTGCGGTGGCCGGGGTGCTCCGGCCGGTGGTGACGGGCCGGGCCGGGCGCCGGGGCGGCGGTGCCGCACCTCACTTCGGGCAGCTCGATGCGGTTTCGGACCGTTTCGTTCTGTCGGCGGGGCGGCTTCACCGGAGGCGGACACGCGGCCGCCATGATCCACCGGATACGGCCTAGGAGCGGCCCAGGGCGCGGTATTCCCAGCCTGCTTCGCGCCAGCGGGCGGCGTCCAGGGCATGGCGGCCGTCCACTATGCGGCGGTGGGCGACGACCTCGGCCAGGGCGTCCGGGTCGATCTCGCGGAACTCCGACCACTCGGTCAGCAGCACCACGACGTCGGCGTCCCGGGCGACGTCCAGGGCGTTCTCGCCGTAGCGCAGCTCGGGGAAGGCGCGGCGGGCGTTGTCGAGGGCGGCCGGGTCGTACACCCGTACGTGCCCGCCCAGGCCGTGCATGGTACGTGCCACATCCAGCGCGGGCGCGTCGCGGATGTCGTCGGAGTTGGGCTTGAAGGCCGCGCCCCAGCAGGCGATGCGGTGCCCGGAGATCTGGCCGCCGAGCAGCTCGCGCACCAGGTCGACGGTGCGGGCGCGGCGCCGCCGGTTGATGGCGTCCACCTCGCGCAGGAACGACACCGCCTGGCCGACGCCGATCTCCTCGGCGCGGTGGGCGAACGCGCGGATGTCCTTGGGCAGGCAGCCGCCGCCGAAGCCGAGGCCGGGCTTGAGGAACTTGCCGCCGATCCGGTCGTCCAGGGCCAGCGAGTCGGCCAGGTCCTTGACGTCGGCGCCGACCGCCTCGCACACCTCGGCCATCGCGTTGATGTAGGAGATCTTGGTGGCCAGAAACGAGTTGGCGGCCACCTTGACCAGCTCGGCCGTGGCCAGGTCGGTGCGGATCACCGGGGTGCCCTGGTCCAGGACGGGCCGGAACGCCGCCCGCAGCTGCTGGTCGGCCCAGTCGGAGGCGACCCCGAAGACCAGCCGGTCGGGGTGCATGGTGTCGTCGACGGCGTAGCCCTCGCGCAGGAACTCGGGGTTCCACGCCAGCTCGACGGCCGTGCCGGCGGGGGCCAGCCGCTGCAGCCGCTCGGTGAGCTCGGCGGCGGTGCCGACCGGGACGGTCGACTTGCCCACCACCAGGGCCCGGCGGGCCAGGTGGGGGGCGAGGGAGTCGATCGCGGCGTTGACGTAGGTCAGGTCGCAGGCGTCCGAGCCGGGCTGCTGCGGGGTGCCCACGCAGATGAAGTGCACGTCGCCGAACTCCCCGGCCTCGGCGAAGGAGGTGGAGAAGCGCAGCCGGCCCGACTCCAGCGCCTTGGTGAGCAGTTCGGGCAGGCCGGGTTCGAAGAACGGCACCTCGCCGGCGGCCAGTTTGGCGATCTTGCGCTCGTCCACGTCGATGCCCAGGACCTCGTAGCCCAGGACGGCCATGCAGATCGCGTGGGTGGCGCCGAGGTAGCCGGTGCCGATGACGGTGAGCCTCGGGGACTCCGTCGGGTTCATGGGCGTTCTCCTTGTCGGGTACGGGGTGCGGCTGCGGGCGCCGGGTCACCGACGGAAACGACGGCCAGATAGCCGATCCTGCCTCAGCACGGCCCGGCGTTCGAACCCCCGGCCCGGACGGTTATGCGTCCCGCCGCCGATTCCGAGGCGCGTTCGGTCTCCGGCGGCCGGCGGTGCAGGGGCGGCGCGGTGCCGCGAACCTCCTCGTCGTGCGCTTGCCCTGGGGCGCGGCGGCGGATCCGGGGAGGGTGTACCCGCTGTTGGGCGTCCTGTTGCGGGCGAGATGACCGGTTTTCGGACGACCTCACAACACTGTGTGATTTGTATCACTTTTCGCCATTGTCGTCCGATGTCTAGTGGTCCGTCCTCCGGAATCGCATTCGGAATGTGTGGTCGGCACTGGTTACCAGCGGGTAGCATTGGGGTGTTACCGACCAGTACGTTACGAACGCCATACCGTCACCCGGGAGGTCGGTCGGGGTCGTTGCCCGCCGCCGCCACCGGCCAAGGCAAGGAGCTTCGATGGGGCACTACAAGAGCAACCTCCGGGACCTGGAGTTCAACCTCTTCGAGGTCCTCGGACGCGGCGAGGTCCTCGGCACCGGACCGTTCGCCGAGGTGGACGCCGACACCGCCCGCAGCATCCTGGAGGAGGTCGAGCGGCTGGCCTCCGGCCCGCTGGCGGAGTCCTTCGCCGACGCCGACCGCAACCCGCCGGTGTTCGACCCGGCCACCAGCTCGGTCACCATGCCGGAGAGCTTCAAGAAGTCCTTCCAGGCGTGGATGGACGCCGAGTGGTGGCGGCTGGAGCTGCCCGAGGAGCTCGGCGGCAACAACGCGCCCCGCTCGCTGTGCTGGTCGGTCGCCGAGATGGTGCTGGGCGCCAACCCGGCCGTCTGGATGTTCGGCAGCGGCCCCGCCTTCGCCCGGCTGCTGCACCAGATCGGCACGCCCGAGCAGAAGCGGTTCGCCGAGCTGGCCATCGAGCGGCGCTGGGGCTCCACCATGGTGCTGACCGAGCCGGACGCCGGCTCCGACGTCGGCGCGGGCCGCACCAAGGCCGTGGAGCAGCCCGACGGCACCTGGCACATCGAGGGCGTCAAGCGCTTCATCACCTCGGCCGAGCACGACATGGCCGAGAACATCTTCCACCTGGTCCTGGCCCGTCCCGAGGGCGCCGGCCCGGGCACCAAGGGCCTGTCGATGTTCCTGGTGCCCAAGTACCTGGTCGATCTGGAGACCGGTGAGCTGGGCGACCGCAACGGCGTGTACGTCACCAACGTCGAGAAGAAGATGGGCCTGAAGGTCTCCACGACCTGCGAGCTGACCTTCGGCGAGAAGCACCCCGCCATCGGCTACCTGGTCGGCGGCGTGCACGACGGCATCCGGCAGATGTTCATGGTCATCGAGCACGCCCGGATGATGGTCGGCACCAAGGCCATCTCCACCCTGTCCACCGGGTACCTGAACGCGCTGGAGTTCGCCAAGGAGCGCGTGCAGGGCGCGGACATGACCCAGATGACCGACAAGACCGCCCCGCGCGTCACCATCACCCACCACCCCGACGTGCGGCGCAGCCTGATGACGCAGAAGGCCTACGCCGAGGGCATGCGGGCGCTGGTGCTCTACACCGCCACCTACCAGGACGCGGTGCAGATCGCCGAGCACGAGGGCCGCAAGGACGAGCAGGCCGAAAAGCTCAACGACCTGCTGCTGCCGATCGTCAAGGGCTTCGGCTCCGAGCGCGCCTACGCCCTGCTCGGCTCGGACTCGCTGCAGACCTTCGGCGGCTCCGGCTTCCTGCAGGACTACCCGGTCGAGCAGTACATCCGCGACTCCAAGATCGACACCCTGTACGAGGGCACCACCGCGATCCAGGGCCAGGACTTCTTCTTCCGCAAGATCCTGCGCGACCAGGGCGCCGCGCTGACCGTGCTGGCCGACCAGATCCGCGAGTTCGCCGCCGGCGACGCGGGCAACGGCCGCCTCAAGAGCGAGCGCGCCGCCCTCGCCCGGGCCCTGGAGGACTTCCAGGGCATCCTGCAGCCGATGATCGGCTGGGCGATGGCCTCCATGGAGAACCCGCGCGAGCTGTACAAGGTCGGCCTGAACACCACCCGCCTGCTGCTGGCCGCCGGCGACGTGGTGGTGGCCTGGCTGCTGTGCCGCCAGGCCGAGGTCGCCCTGGCCAAGCTGGCCGGCGACGTCTCCGCCGCCGACAAGGCGTTCTACCAGGGCAAGGTCGCCGCGGCGCAGT
Source organism: Actinomadura keratinilytica (assembly GCF_039539665.1). NCBI lineage: Bacteria > Bacillati > Actinomycetota > Actinomycetes > Streptosporangiales > Thermomonosporaceae > Actinomadura > Actinomadura keratinilytica. Next base: position 101,850 of record NZ_BAABDO010000008.1, on the reverse strand, counting down.
TCTTCTGCGCCAACGTGCTGCCGCGCCTGGCCGGCGAGCGCGCCGCCGCCGAGGCCACGACGCTCGACGTCATGGAGCTCCCCGAGGACGCCTTCTGACATCGGCCTCCGCCTCCCGGAGCGGTCGCGGGCCCCGTCGCCGTCGCCGGTGACGGGGCCCGCCCGCGTCCGCTAGCGGTTCACCGGTGGGGCTTGGCCTGCGGGGCCCGGTCGGCGACCGAGACCTTCAGCAGGGCCGTGGACGTCAGCACCGACCCGACCGGCGCCTCGGCCTTGGCCGCGTCGGTGACGACCTCGCGTTCGCCGAGGTAGCGGTAGGTGCGCCGGTCGAAGATGTACTCGTGCCGGCTGCCGCCGATGACCTTGGCGGCGGCGATGCCCTTGCGGCCCGCCGCGTCCACCGCGTCGTCGATCGTGGTGACGCCGGGGATCGCCGCGGCGGCCCGGAACAGCGCGGCCCGCTGCGCCGCGGGCATGTACGCCTCCGTCAGCAGGCTGCCGACCCGCTGCCAGGCTTCGATGTCGGCCTCCGGGCCCGTGCCGAGGCGGGTGTAGAGGTGCTCGTACATCTTCTGCGGGTCGGTGGGCAGGCGGCTGGTGTAGGCGTAGTCGTTGCGCAGGTACTCCACCCGGTTGTCGAAGTCGGCGAGCTTCTCCGGGCCGTTGCTCGGTTCGGTCTGGTACGCCTCCGGCGGGATCGGCCACCCCGGGTAGGGCTTGGGCGACAGCCTCTTGCCCTCGATGACGCCCTTCGTCGCGTCGCCCTCCACGGGCAGCCACACCTTGCGGTAGCCGCGTTCCAGGTAGCGCGAGTGGCCCTTGGCGGTGTTCAGCTCGGCGGGGTTCATCGTCTGGGACTCGAACACCAGGTACTGACCGGGCTTGGGGTGCAGCTCGGGGAACTTGCCGGCGTTGTCGGCGGCGCGGGTGAGCACCTCGGACGCCGCCACGGGCATGATGCGCGTGACCTGCTCCGGCTGGCGCTGCGCCGGCTCGTGGGACACCACCACGGCCCCGGCGGCCAGCGCCGCGGCGGCCAGCCCCCCGGCCAGGCCGATCGCCAGGCGGCCGCGGACGCGCCCCGGACCGCCGGCGCGGACGCGGCGGGCGGGAGCCGGGTCGGCCCCCGAGATCGCGGCCATCAGCCGCGCCTCCTCGGCGCGCAGGTCGTCCGGCCCCGGACGCGGAACCTCCGAGCGGAACCGGTCGAGCGCGGTCATCTCATCCATGGACCCTCTCCTCCCTGACGATCAGCGTGGGGTTGGTCTCGCCGAGTTCGCGGCGCAACTTCTTGCGCGCCCGGTTGATGCGCGAGCGCACCGTGCCGACCCGCACGCCCAGCGCCTGCGCGGCCTCCGGGTAGGTCAGGCCGCCCCAGGCCACCAGCAGCAGCGCGTCGCGGTGCCCCTTGGGCAGCGCCGCCAGCGCCCCGGCCAGGCGCGGCCCGTGCGCCTGCGCGCTGACCCGCTCGTCGCTGCGTTCGGTGAACGGCGCCGTGACGGGGTCGGCTCCGGTGCGCTCGGCGGCGCGCAGGTGGCGCACCTCCTCGCGGACGTACCGGCGGATCAGGTTGGTGGCGATCCCGTACAGCCACGGACGCGCGTCGCGCCGGGCCAGGTCGTAGCGGTCGCGCTGGCGGAACGCGTTGAGGAAGGTCTCGGCCACCACGTCTTCGGCGGCGTCGCGTCCCAGCCTGCGGGTGACGTACCGCTTGAGGTCGGGGGCGTGGCGGCGGAACACCTCCGCGAACGCCTCCGGATGGCTCCGGGACCGTTCGATCGCGGAGGCGTCGTCGGCCCCCGGCGGGCTCGTTTCGCTCATTGTGGGCCTCTCGGCTTCTGGTCGGTACATCCCTTGTTGCCGAGCGGCGCCGGAACGGTTCCCTGCCGGTCGGCGCGGTCTCCGCAAGCGGCGGCGTGGGGGTGTCGCCCGGGCGGGTGGGCGTCGCTAGGGTGTCCCGCGACCGAGTCGCTGTCGGAAGCGGAAGGCCCCATGGCAGTGCGCAGACCCGTCCTCGCATCGGCCGTCCCGTTGACCGCCGTACTGATCATGACCGCGGGCTGCTCCGACTCCGGCCCCGCGGCCGTTAGGGTGGACCCGCCCCGCGCGCCGGGCGGCCCGGCGACCGCGTCGGCGGCGGGCGGCGGCATGGTCAAGGAGGGCTGGTTCGGCGGGGCGGACGGGCTGCACGCCCGCGTCGAGGTCAAGGGCGTCGAGCGGCAGGCGGCCCGGTCGGTGCTGCGCCTGGCCCTCACGCCGCTGGCGTCCGCCACCCCCTCGGCCGGTGCCTCCGGCGGCGCGGGCGCCACCATGCCGTTCGCCGTCTCGCTGCTGGACCCGGTGGGCCGCAGGTTCTACCGGCCGCTGACGGGCGGGCAGCCGGCGCAGCTCACCGTGGGCGCCGCCCAGGAGCTGGCCATCGAGTACCCGCCGCTGCCGCAGGACGTCCAGCGCGTCACGGTGATCACGCCCGGGACGGCCGGCGAGTTCACCGGGGTCCCGGTCACCGCCGGCACCCCGACCGGCACCGGCACGGGCCCGGGTACCGGCACGAGCCCTGGCATCAGCACGAGCCCAGGCACCGGAACGGTGCCCGGGGGCGGCCTTGGGAGGGGCTTCGGCGCCGTTCCGGTCGGGACGACCACGAGCCCGCCCACCCCGTCCACGCCCACCCCGTCCACGACACCGCCTGGCACGACGTCGCCGAGCGGCGGCGCGACCGACCTCTACAGCATCACCGAGGGCGAGACCCGCGACGTGACCTCCAGCCCGTCCGACGAGACGCTCAGCCTGCGCGCGGACGTGCTGTTCGAGTCCGGCTCCGACAAGCTGTCCGCACGCGCCGGGCAGGTGCTCGACCAGGCGGCCGCCGACATCCGGCGCACCATCAGCGCCACCGACCGCGCCATCGCCATCGACGGCCACACCGACGGCGCCGGGGACGCCTCGCGCAACCTCGACCTGTCGCGGCGCCGCGCCCAGGCCGTGGAGAAGGAGCTGAAGAAGCGGCTCGGCGACACGTTCACCTACACGGCCACCGGCAAGGGCAAGGCCGACCCTGTCGCCAAGGAGGGCGGCTCCGGCGACGCGGCGGCCCGCGCCCGCAACCGCCGCGTGGAGATCTCCTACAAGGTGCAGCAGGGGGCCGCCACCGGCACCCCGTCCGCGACCGCCACCCCGTCCGCGACGCCCAGCGCGTCGCCGACGTCCTCGGCCACACCCGCGACGTTCCGGGCCCAGGACGGGACCACCGTGGCCAGCCGCACCGGACGGTTCGGGCAGGCCACACGGCGGCTGAACGTCAAGCCGTTCTACCGCGACGGCTCCTACCTGGTGGCCGTCTTCGAAATCGTCAACGAGGGTCCGGGCGACACCCCGCCGGACGCCTCGTACGCCCACCAGGACTACCCGGGAGGCGCCTTCACCGCGTTCTCCGTGAGCGTGCCGGGAGGCAAGGACGTCTACCGCGCCGTACGCATCGGGGCCGCCGCCCCCGGCGCGTACGCCTCCTACGTCGACCCGGGGCGCGCCACGTTCCGCACGGGCGTCGGGCAGCCGGCGCGAGGCTTCGTCTACCTGCCCGCGCCGCCCGGCGACGTCAAGAGGGTCACCTTCGACGCGGGCCCCTTCGGCAAGATCGACAACGTTCCGGTGAACTGACGCGCGCGGGGGCCGGGACGCGCGCCGCGCCCCGGCCCCCGCCGGGCCCGTCAGGACCAGGCGATCATGTGCAGCGGGTCCTCCAGCATGTCGCCGACGTCCCGCAGCACCTTCGAGCCCAGCTCGCCGTCGATGATGCGGTGGTCGAACGACAGCGCCAGCGTGGCGACCTTGCGGACCGCCAGCTCGCCCTGGTGCACCCACGGCATGTCCCGGATCTGGCCGACGGCGAGGATGGCCGCCTCGCCGGGCGTCAGGATCGGGGTGCCCGCGTCGACGCCGAACACGCCGACGTTGGTGATGGTGATCGTGCCGCCGGTCAGGTCGGCCGGGGACGCCTTGCCCGCGCGGGCCGTGTCCACCAGCTCGTTCAGCGCCCGCGCCAGCTCCGGCAGCGACTTGGCGTGCGCGTCCTTGACATTGGGCACCAGCAGGCCGCGCGGCGTGGCCGCGGCGATCCCCAGGTTCACGTACGGCTTGACGACGATCTCGGCCGCGTCGCCCTCGCCGACCCAGGAGGAGTTGGCCATCGGATGCCGCCGCACGGCGATCAGCAGCGCCTTGGCCACCAGCAGCAGCGGCGACACCTTCACCCCGGCGAACTCGGGCAGCTCCCGCAGCCGCCGCACCGCGTCCATGGTGGCGGTCATGTCCACCTGCAGCCACTCGGTGACGTGCGGCGCGGTGAACGCCGACCCGACCATCGCCGCCGCCGTGCTGCGCCGCACGCCCCGCACCGGGATCCGCTCCTCGCCGCCCCGCGGGGCGGGCGCGGGCGCCTGCGGCGCGGCCGGGACGCGCGGCGCGGCCGCGGCCGCGGCGGCGGCCTGGACGTCGTCGCGGGTGATGGACCCGGCCGGGCCCGTCCCCGTGATCGTCGCCAGGTCCACGCCCAGGTCCTTGGCCATCTTCCGCACCGGCGGCTTGGCCAGGACGCGCTTGTCCACAGGCTGTGGACGGCCGTTGGGGCGGGAGGCCGGAGCGGGCGCGGGGGTGCGGCGCGGACGGCGCCTGGTCGCCCCCGGCTTGACCCCGTACCCGACGAGCACCGGCTGGCGCTTGGGCTCCTCCGGCTGCACCATGCCCGGCTCGTCCGGGGCCGGCACCGGCGCCTCCTGCACCGCCTCCGCCTCGGGAGCGGGCGCGGCGGCCCCTGCGGCAGCCCCTGCGGCGGCCCCTGCGTCGGCCTGCGAAGCGGCCTCGGACGCGGCCTCGCCGCCCGAGACGTCCACCGAGATGATCGGGGTGCCGACGTCCACCGTCTCGCCCTCGGCGACCAGCAGGCCCGCCACCACGCCCTCGAACGGGCAGGGCAGCTCCACGATCGCCTTGGCGGTCTCGATCTCCACGATCGTCTGGTTGACCTCGACCCGGTCGCCCGGCGCCACATGCCACTTGACGATCTCGGCCTCGGTCAGGCCCTCGCCCACGTCGGGCAGGTTGAACTGCTTGACCTCGCTCATGACCCCTACCACGCGAACGTCCGGTCCACCGCGTCCAGCACCCGGTCCAGGTCGGGCAGGTAGTGCTCCTCCAACCGGGACGGGGGGTACGGGGTGGAGAAGCCGCCCACCCGCAGCACCGGCGCCTCCAGCCGGTAGAAGCACCGCTCGGTGATCCGCGCGGCCAGCTCGGCGCCGTACCCGGAGAACACCGGCGCCTCGTGCACCACCACGCACCGGCCGGTGCGCTCCACCGACGCGACCACAAGGTCGACGTCCAGCGGGTTCAGCGAGCGCAGGTCGACGACCTCCAGCGACCGGCCCTCCTCGGCGGCCGCCGCGGCGGCCTCCAGGCAGGTCTTGACCATCGGCCCGTACGCCAGCACCGTGACGTCCTCGCCCGGCTGGACGACGCGGGCGCGGTGCAGCGGCGTCCAGCTCTCGGGGGCGGCGGCGACGTCGACGGGGGCCTTGTCCCAGTAGCGGCGCTTGGGCTCGAAGAAGATCACCGGGTCGGGGGAGGCGACCGACTGCTGGATCATCGTGTACGCGTCGGCCGGGTTGGAGCAGGCCACCACGCGCAGGCCCGCGGTGTGCGTGAAGTACACCTCGGGCGACTCGCTGTGGTGCTCCACCGCGCCGATGCCGCCGCCGCACGGGATCCGCACCACGACCGGCAGGCTCACCGCGCCCAGCGACCGCATCCGCATCTTCGCCAGCTGGGTGATGATCTGGTCGGCGGCGGGGAACACGAACCCGTCGAACTGGATCTCCACGACCGGCCGGTAGCCGCGCAGCGCCAGCCCGATCGCGGTGCCGACGATGCCCGACTCGGCCAGCGGCGTGTCGATCACCCGCTCCTCGCCGAAGTCCTTCTGCAGGCCGTCGGTGACCCGGAAGACGCCGCCGAGCTTGCCGACGTCCTCGCCCATCACCAGGACCTTGGGGTCGTTCTCCATGGCCTTGCGCAGGCCCTCGTTCAGCGCCTTGCCCAGCGTCAGCGTCTCGGCGGCCGGCGCGGCGGCGGCGCGGGCGGTCCCGGTCTCGGTCGTCACGACGACACCTCCTCGAAGGACGCCAGGTAGGCGGCGAACTGCTCCTGCTCCTCGGTCATCAGCGGGTGGGCGTCGGCGTAGACGTCGGCGAAGATGTCCATCGGCCCGGGGTCGGGCATCGCCAGGCACGCCTTGCGCAGGTCCATCGCGATCTGCTTGGCCTCGGCGTCGATCTCCTCGAAGAAGGCGGCGTCGGCCATGTCGCCGCGCACCAGGTACGCCTTGACCCGCTCGATCGGGTCCTTGAGCTTCCACGCCTCCTCCTCGGCCTTGAGGCGGTAGCGCGTGGGGTCGTCGGTGGTGGTGTGGGCGCCCATCCGGTAGGTGTACGCCTCGATCAGCGTCGGGCCCTGGCCGGTGCGGGCCGCCTCCAGCGCCTTGCGCGTCACGGCCAGGCAGGCGAACACGTCGTTGCCGTCCACCCGCAGGCCGGGGAAGCCGTAGCCCTGCGCGCGCCGGTACAGGGGGATGCGCGACTGCTTCTCCAGGGGCTCGGAGATGGCCCACTGGTTGTTCTGGCAGAAGAACACGACGGGCGCGTTGAACACCGAGGCGAACACGAACGACTCGTTCACGTCCCCCTGCGAGGTGGCGCCGTCGCCGAAGTAGGCGATGGTCGCGCCCGCGTTGGGCGTGCCCAGCACACCGTCGCGCTGGACGCCCATGGCGTAGCCGGTCGCGTGCAGCGTCTGGCTGCCGATCACGATCGTGTAGAGGTGGAAGTTGTGCTCGGCCGGGTCCCAGCCGCCGTGGTTCACGCCACGGAACAGCCCGAGCAGCTTCAGCGGGTCGACGTCGCGGCACCAGGCCACGCCGTGCTCGCGGTAGGTGGGGAACACCATGTCGTGCTCGCCGAGCGCCCGCCCGGAGCCGATCTGCGCGGCCTCCTGGCCGAGCAGTGAGGCCCACAGGCCCAGCTCGCCCTGGCGGGTGAGGGCCACCGCCTCCCGGTCGATCCGCCGGACGATCACCAGGTCGCGGTACAGGCCGCGGACCTGCTCGGGCGTCAGGTCGAGCGGGTAGTCGGGATGCTCGACGCGCTCCCCCTCGGGGGTGAGCAGCTGGATGAGCTCGGGTTCGGCGAGCTCGCGGACGTCGGGTGCGCCGCGCGCGGAGTCGATCGCCATCGATGTCACTCCTCGATCGGGGCCGGAACGCGGGGTCGCCGCACGCCGGCCGGCGTCTGGGGCATGTCGCCCCAGGTAAGGGACGAATGCCGCAAAGCCATCGTGGCAGACATCACTCCCGGGGGCGCAAGACCTCGTCCGGCTCTTTTCTCCCCGTCGGCCGCTTCCCCGCCTGCACCGCGATTATGCGTGACCGGCGCTCCTACGAAGAGTGACAACAGCCGCGAGAAACAACAAAAGGCATCACTCTCGGGACAGGGCGCGGGTGATCCCGGCGGCCACCGTCAGGCCGAGGATGAACCCCGCCGCGACCAGGAGATTGGCGATCCACTGGTAGATGCCCTCGGGCGCGAACACCCGCTCCTGCCCCAGGTCGCCGACCGGCAGCAGCAGGTCGAGGGTGTAGAGGAAGGCGTTGAAGTGCGGGTGGTCGTCCTCGTTGAGGATCGGCGGGCGGTGCAGCGAGAACACGATGGTGCCGAACGCCAGCAGGCCCGCCAGCCAGCTCATCGCCCGGAACGGGCGGTAGCCGTAGCCGACCAGGATGTCCTGCAGCCAGCCGATGATCTTCCGGGGGACGCCCTGCGTGTCGCGGCTGGCCCGGGCCTTGGCCAGCAGCACCGTGCGCCCGTCGGCGTCCAGGCCCAGCGTCCGGTAGGTCTGGGCGAGCCGCTCGTAGGGCTGCGGCAGGTAGCCGTCGGTGTCGCGGCGCAGCCACTCCAGGCGCTGCCGGGCGTCCAGGGGCGGGTCCAGGTTCTCGTACTGCAGGCCGTCCAGCTGCATCCGCGCGGGCCACGTCGCCGGGTCGTCGCGCAGCAGGTTGATGCGCGCGTACGCCAGATCGACCACGCCCTCGACCTGCTCGGCCGGACGCAGCAGCACCTCCTCGGCCTGCAGGCGCTCCAGGTTCAGCGCGGTGCCGCTCTCGTTGCGCAGCCGGGCGCCGCTCAGGTTGAGCTCGCCCGACACCCGGGCCCCCGCGAAGCTCACCGCGCCCACCGCCGAGAAGCCGTCGGAGCAGTAGACGTCGGTCTCCACCTGCAGGTCGTCGGCGTTCAGCGCGGTCCGCTCGGGATGCGACAGCTCGGCGCCCACGAACGACAGGTAGCCGCCCACCCGCGCGCCGCGCAGCCGGATCTCCCCGCGCGCGGCGAACCCGCCGTCGCAGAACACGTTGGCGGCCACGTCCAGGCGGCTGGCGTACAGCGCGGCGCCCGACGGGTTGTGCAGCCGCGCCGTCCGGAAGATCAGCTGCCCGCCGACCCGGGCGCCCGGCAGCCGCACCTCGCCGGTGGCCGCGAACCCCCGGTCGCAGTAGACGTTGGCGTCGACCGAGAGCCGGTCGGCCAGCAGCGCGTCCCCGCCCGGGTTGGCCAGGTGCACGCCCGACATGTTGAGGATGCCGGTGATGTGCGCACCGTCCAGCCACACTCCGCCGGAGATCCGGCTGCCCTCCAGCCACAGGTGCCCGTCCACCCGGGTGCCGGACGCCACCAGCCCGGGCAGGCGGCAGCCCATCAGGTGGACGCTGTTCATGCTCGCCCAGTACAGGTGCGGGGCCTCGTCGAACGCGCAGCGGGTCAGCACCAGCGGCACCGTCACCTCGGCGTGCCCCAGGTTGAGCGACCCGACGATGCGCGCGCCGGTCAGCCGCAGCGCCGCCACCTGCCCCGGCTCCGGTTCGACCGCGCCCACCAGCAGCGCCACCAGCACCTCGGCCCGGATCACCCGGTCGACGCCCCACCGCTCGGCCTGGGCGGGGTCGTCGTAGCCGGGGTCGCCGGTGGACAGATCGACCACCTCCCCGCGGGGGAACGCCTGCCACAGACGGCGTTCGGGGGGAGACAGCTCCTCGACGTTCATTCGGACGGCTCCGCGCTGGCTCGGGGGCGTGACCTGTCGGAGGTAATGGTGCCGTACGCTTCAACGCGACAGTGAAAGCCCAGATCAGTGAGGGGGCAGTCGTGGCGCGGGTCGTGGTCGACGTCATGCTCAAGCCGGAAATCCTCGATCCCCAGGGCCAGGCGATCGCGCGCAAGCTGCCGCAGCTCGGCTTCGACGGCGTGACCGCCGTCCGCCAGGGCAAGCGCTTCGAGGTGGAGCTGGACGGCCCCGCCGACGAGGCGGCCGTGGAGCGCGTCCGGCAGATCGCCGGCACCCTGCTGGCCAATCCCGTCATCGAGACCTACGAGGTCCGCGTCCTGCAGGAGGACTGACCGGCCCCCGCGACCGGCCCCGACCGGTTACGCTGTGTGGCGACCGGGGCGCCGCGCCCGGGGTTCGGGGGCCCGGTATGGCCGCCTCCGGTCAGCGGGGAATGTCAACCGGAATTCTTCGGGCGGACGCGGTCGTGAACGCGTCCGCTTTCTGGCCCGTTCCAATTCCAAGCGGTGCGGGAAAAGGAGGCTCCAGCGGGGCCGGAGGGGCGCCCGCGGGGCCGCCACGCTCGGCCGATGCGGCGGATCCGATGGGGCGATTCGGTCGTTCTGGCCACCTGGAGTTCATGAAAAGTCCGGCCAGTATAACGATTACGGAAGTTTCCGTCGGGGAAGCCTTAGGTCCGATTGAGTACGACGAGCGCGGTCCGGGTCCGGGGGTCGACCAGGGGGGCCTGGGGATGACACGAGGTGACCGGGTGGACATGAAGCTCTCGCTCGCAATGCCCCGGGAGGCGCTGAGCGTCCCGGTGATCCGCCGGGTGGTGGGGGACGCGCTGCGCGGACTGGGCGTGGCCGAGGACTGCGTCGCCGACGTACTGGTGGCCGCCTCCGAGGCGTGCACGAACGTCGTCCAGCACGCCCGCGCGGGCGCCGAGTTCGAGGTCGCCGGATGGGTGGACCACGGCAGCTGCGTACTGCGGATCAAGGACTGGGGGCGCGGTCCGCGCCGCCCGGCACCCCGTACGGAATTGGGCGATTTGTCCGAATCTGGGCGCGGTATTAGGATCATGCGCGCGCTGGTGGACGACCTCAGCATCGACGCCGGCCCCGACCGGGGCACCGTCGTTCACCTGCGCAAGCGGCTGACCTGGCAGGACGGAGCCCTGGTACGCCGCCTCGAACGACAGCTCGCACGCAGTGCCGGGTAGATTAGGGGCGTGCGCCGAGGCGGTTCCCCGTGCTCGCCGCCCTTCGGGGCGGCTGCGCCGGAGGCCCGTCGAGTCCACCCGGGGGGCGACCCCCGAACCGGCGCATATCGGGTGACCGGCGGCGCGGAACCGCCGGGACGGGCGGCCCGCCCGTCGCCCGTCGGCGGCTGCGTCGGCGCCGCGGTGTTCACCCGGGGGGTGACCCTCGGCCCCCGGACCCCCGAGCCGGGCGGCGACGACGCCGCCCGGGTCCCCGAGAACCTTGGCCGCCCTCATTGCGGAGGAAGACGAACAGATGGACGCTGCCCGGGTGGGGGTCATCACCTTCCCTGGATCCCTGGACGACCGTGACGCGGCACGCGCCATACGGCTGGCCGGGGCCGAACCCGTCGCGCTCTGGCACGCCGACCACGACCTGCGGGGGGTGGACGCGGTCGTGCTGCCCGGCGGCTTCTCCTACGGCGACTACCTGCGCGCGGGCGCCATCGCCCGGTTCGCGCCGCTGATGACCGAGGTCGTCGACGCCGCCAAGGGCGGGCTGCCGGTCCTCGGCATCTGCAACGGCTTCCAGGTGCTGTGCGAGTCGCACCTGCTGCCGGGCGCGCTGCTGCCCAACGCGGGACTGCACTTCGTCTGCCGCGACCAGCGGCTGCGCATCGACAACGCCGACACCGCCTGGACCACCGAGTACCGGGTCGGCCAGGAGATCGTCATCCCGGTGAAGAACCGCGACGGCCGCTACACCGCCGACGAGCGCACCCTCGCCGAGCTGGAGGACACCGGCCGCGTCGTGGCCCGCTACCTCGACCTGAACCCCAACGGCTCGCTCGGCGACATCGCCGGGATCTGCAACGAGGCGGGCAACGTGGTGGGCCTCATGCCGCACCCCGAGCACGCCGTGGAGTCGCTGACCGGACCGTCCACCGACGGGCTCGGCTTCTTCACCTCGATCGTCAAGAGGCTGGTCAACGCGTGACGGCGGCGGCGCGCGCGAGCGGGGGCAGGACATGAGCGACGAGCGGTGGACCAACGACGACCAGCGGGCCCCGGAGGGGAGCGGGATGACCGAGCGTGACGAACGGGTGCCGGGCGGCGGACCCGAGGACGCGGCCGGGGGCCCCGGCCCGCGGCAGGACACCGGCGAGCCGACGTTCGAGTGGTTCGCCGATCTGAAGTCCGACGCCGACGACCCCGAGCTGCAGCCCGTCAGCAACTCGGTGACGGCGGCGTTCGAGGCGATCGTGGAGGAGGACGCGCCGCGCGACGAGGCGGCCGAACCCGGCGCCGCCGGCCCCGCGGGCCCGGGCACGGGCCCGCTGCCTGTCGTGGGCGCGGAGCCCGGCCCCGGTACGGGCCCGCTGCCCGTCGTGGGGGCCGAGCCCGGCACGGGTGCCGCCCCGCAGCCTCCGGTGCCGCAGGGGCCGCCCACGGGCCCGCAGCCGGCCGTCCCGCCGGAGGGGCCCGGCACGGGTCCGCAGCCGGTGGTCCAGGAGGGCCCGCCGACGGGGCCGCAGCCCGCGGTCCCCGGCGAGGCCCCGGCCGCGCCGCAGCCCGCCGGGCCGGCGCAGCCGCCCGGGCCGCCGGTGGTGATGTCGCCGGACGCGGCCGAGGTGTTCGCCAAGGCGCTGGCCGCCGAGCGGCAGCAGTCGCCCGAGCCGCCCGCGCCGGACCACCCCGTCCCCGGCGAGCCCGCCGGCCCCGGCCCGTTCGCCGAGCCCGTCCCGGCGGCCGGAACCGCCGAGCCGACCGGCCCCCAGCCCGTCCCGCAGCCCGGTCCGCAGCCGGGCCCGGCCGACCCGGCGCGGCCCAAGCTGGCCACCGAGATGACCCCGCCGGACGAGCCCGTCACCGACACCGTCGAGATCGCCGCGGCCACCCCCGACCGGCCGCAGCCGTACGCCGAGCTGGGCATGAAGGACGAGGAGTACCGGCGGGTCCGCGAGATCCTCGGCCGCCGCCCCACCTCCGCCGAGCTGGCGATCTACTCGGTGATGTGGAGCGAGCACTGCTCCTACAAGAGCTCCAAGGTGCACCTGCGCCAGTTCGGCGAGAAGGCGCCCGAGACCGACGCGCTGCTGGTCGGCATGGGCGAGAACGCGGGCGTGGTCGACATCGGCCAGGGCTGGGCGGTGACGTTCAAGGTCGAGTCGCACAACCACCCGTCCTACGTCGAGCCGTACCAGGGCGCGGCCACCGGCGTCGGCGGCATCGTCCGCGACATCATGTCGATGGGCGCCCGCCCGGTCGCGATCATGGACTCGCTGCGGTTCGGGCCCGCCGACGCCCCCGACACCCAGCGGGTGCTGCCCGGCGTGGTGGCCGGCATCGGCGGCTACGGCAACTCCCTCGGCCTGCCCAACATCGGCGGCGAGACCGTCTTCGACCCCTGCTACGCGCAGAACCCGCTGGTCAACGCCCTGTGCGTGGGCGTGATGCGGCATGCGGACATCAAGCGGGCCGTGGCGCCGGGCCCGGGCAACCGGGTGATCCTGTTCGGCGCGGGCACCGGCCCCGACGGCATCGGCGGCGCCTCGGTGCTGGCCTCGGCCACCTTCGACGAGGAGTCGCAGGCCAAGCGGCCCAGCGTGCAGGTCGGCGACCCGTTCATGGAGAAGCTGCTGATCGAGTGCTGCCAGGAGCTGTTCCGCGAGGACCTGGTGGTCGGCATCCAGGACCTCGGCGCGGCCGGGGTGTCGTGCGCCACCACCGAGCTGGCGGCCGCGGGCACCGGCGGCATGCACATCGAGCTCGACTCCGTCCCGCTGCGCGATGCGACCCTGCGCCCCGAGGAGATCCTCATGAGCGAGTCGCAGGAGCGCATGATGGCGGTGGTCGAGCCCGCCAAGGTGGACCGGTTCCTGGAGATCTGCGCCAAGTGGGAGATCCCCGCCACCGTGATCGGCGCGGTCACCGACACCGGCCGGCTGGTGATGACCTGGCGCGGCGAGAAGATCGTCGACATTCCGCCGGGCACCGCCGCCGACGAGGGCCCGGTCTACCACCGGCCGTACGAGCCGCCGGCCGACCTGGCCGCGCTGCAGTCCGACACCCCGGGCCGGCTGACCCGCCCGAGCACCGCCGACGAGCTGCGCCGCACCGTGCTGTGGCTGGCCGGGTCGCCGAACCTGGCGAGCAAGACCTGGGTGACCTCGCAGTACGACCGGTACGTGCTGGGCAACACCGTCCTGGCCATGCCCGAGGACGCGGGCGTGCTGCGGGTGGACGACGAGTCGGGCCTGGGCATCGCGCTGTCGCTGGACGGCAACGGCCGCTACACCCGCCTCGACCCGTACTCGGGCGCGCAGCTGGCCCTGTCGGAGGCGTACCGCAACGTCGCCGCCACCGGCGCCCGCCCGCTCGCGGTCACCAACTGCCTGAACTTCGGCTCCCCCGAGGACCCGGGCGTGATGTGGCAGTTCGCCCGCGCCGTCGAGGGGCTGGCGGACGCCTGCCGCTACCTGGGCACCCCGGTCACCGGCGGCAACGTCAGCTTCTACAACCAGACCGGCACCACGCCGATCAACCCGACGCCGGTCGTGGGCGTGCTGGGCGTGCACGACGACGTGCGGCGCCGCGTCGGCATCGCGTTCAGCAGCGAGGGCGCCACGCTGGCGCTGCTGGGCCAGACCCGCGAGGAGTTCGGCGGCTCGGAGTGGGCGCACGTCGTCTACGGGCACCTGGGCGGCCTGCCGCCGAAGGTGGACCTGCCCGCCGAGGTCGCGCTGGCCTCGGTGCTGGTCGCGGCGGCCCGCGAGGGCCTGCTGTCGGCGGCGCACGACCTGTCCGACGGCGGCCTGTCGCAGGCGCTGGTCGAGTCGTGCCTGCGCGGCGGGCTGGGCGCCCGGATCACGCTGCCCGGCGATCCGTTCGTGTCGCTGTTCAGCGAGTCGGTGGCCCGCGCCGTGGTGGCGGTCCGGCCGGGCTCCGAGGGCCGTCTGGCGGCGCTGTGCGAGGCCGCCGGGGTCCCGGTCACCCAGCTCGGCGTGACGGGCGGCGACGCGCTGCACATCTCCGCGCGCGGCGCCGACGGGCAGCCGCAGGAGCTGTTCTCCATCCCGCTCGCCGAACTGCGCGAGACGCACGAGCACATCGTCCCCAGCTACGCCAACGACTGACCCGCGCCGCCGACCCGCACGACGAGAGAAGGCCGCCGGCCCGCTGCGAAGCGGACGGCGGCCTTCGCCGTTTCCGGGCGCGGTCGCCCGAACGTCCTCAGAACACCGAGATGTGGACGTGGTCGTAGTGGTTGGCGGTGATGCCGCCGCGGTCCTCCATGGTGCGCCAGCCGGGGCTGCGCATGTCGTAGATGCGCTGCCGCCAGATCACGTACTTGATGCCCAGGCGGTTGGCGTTGGAGATGGCGTACTGGGCCGTGCGGTCGCCGAGGGCCTTGCCGCTCGCCGACGGCATCGTGCCGCCGGTGCTGACCATGAAGTCGCAGGCGCGTCCGGTGGCGTGGTCCTGCGGGTCGCCGGTCATCCGCACGCAGCCGATGATCGGGAACGGGCCGAACTCGATGTCGATGGTGTTCTTGACGTTCAGCATGCGGGGGGTGACCCCGCCCATCCCGGAGCTGGGGGACTCGGGCTTGAACTTCTTGATCAGCGCCTGGACCTTGCGCTTTTGCGTGCGCAGTTCGGCGATGTCCTTCTCCAGCTCCTGGACCTTCTTCTCGTACTCCTCGCGCGCCTTCTTCTGCTCGGTCACCAGCTGCTCGATCTGGCGCACCTTGGCCGCCTGATTGGACGCCACATGGCTGGCCAGGCTGGCGTTGTTGAGCACGTTGTCGGGGTCGTCGCTGGCCAGCACCGCCACGGCCGGGTCGGTGGTGCCCGTCATGTACTGGGTGGCCGCCATCTGCGCCACGATGGTGCGCGCGCTGTCGAGGTCCCGCTGGAGCAGGCGCTGCTTCTGCCGGGCCTTCTGGATGCCGTACTGGGCGTCCTTCAGCTTGGCCAGGTCGCCGCCGTACTCCTTGTCGAGCTGGGCGATCTGCTTGTTCAGCTTGGTCAGCCGGCCGGTGTCACCCGGGTCCGCCTGGGCGGGCGCCATGCCCGCCGACGTCACCAAGACGGCCGCCGCGGTGACGGCGAGAGCCAAGGCGGGGCGCCGCATCCGCACGGCATGACGTGGGCGGGTGGAGCTCGGGCTCTCCACGTCGTCTCCTCTCCTGTGACGCCTACCGGGTTAGCTGACGGGTTCGGGCCGGGAGTCCGCCCTATCGCGGCGGAGCCGCGAATTCACCCCGGTGCCGACGTGACCTGGCTGGCCGCCCGGCGCTTGGGTCCCCGGTTCCCGTGCCGTAGTACGGCCGCGGGATTCGGCTGGCTCGGCCAGCCTGCAGATCGGTTTGCGATCATGCCCACCCCCAGTGGGCGAAGGCTACTGTAAGGAACCGGTCGGGTCTTGGCCAAGATTAGACCCAAGGGAAACCTTGGATGGCCGGGACTGCGAGACGAGACGCACCGCCGCCCCGCAGCGTAGCGCGTCGGGGGCGCGCACAGCGGGACCCCCGCCCGGGCGGGCGGGGGTCCCAAGCCGAGGTGCG
This sequence comes from Actinomadura keratinilytica, assembly GCF_039539665.1. NCBI lineage: Bacteria > Bacillati > Actinomycetota > Actinomycetes > Streptosporangiales > Thermomonosporaceae > Actinomadura > Actinomadura keratinilytica. Next base: position 85,931 of record NZ_BAABDO010000008.1, on the reverse strand, counting down.
GCTGCGGTCAAGCGGTGCCCTTGTAGAGCAGCCGGTTGGGCGTGCCCTTCGGCATGCGCTTGAGGCGGTTCTTGGTGGCGTTGCCGTTCAGCCACTTCTGCACGGTCGGGAACGTGGCGCTGCGGTGCGACTGCAGGTACAGCGCCGCCGCCCCGGCGACGTGCGGGGACGCCATGGACGTGCCGGTCATCGTGGCCGTCTTGCCGCCGAGGTAGGTCGACTTGATGCCGTAGCCGGGCGCGAAGATGTCCACGCAGCCGCCGTAGTTGGAGAAGGCGGCGCGGTTGTCGTAGACGGTGGTCGCGCCGACCGCCTGCACCCATCCGGCGCTCGCCGGGGAGACGTTGCAGGCGTTCCGGTTCTCGTTGCCCGCCGCGACGGCGACGAAGACGCCCGACTTGGACAGGTTCGTCACGGCCGTGTTGAGCGCGGTGGACTTCTTGCCGCCGAGCGACAGGTTGGCGACCGCGGGCTTGACGGCGTTCTTGCGCAGCCAGTCGACGGCGGCGATGATGTCCGACACCGTGCCGTAGCCCTCGCAGTCCAGCACGCGCAGCGACCGCAGGTTGACCTTCTTGGCCACCCCGTAGGTCTTGGATCCGATCGTGCCCGCCACGTGCGTGCCGTGCCCGTTGCAGTCCCAGCCGCTGCTGAAGGACGGGGCCTTCCACACCGACTTGGCGCGGCCCTCGAACTGCGGGTGCGACCACGCGATGCCGGTGTCGATCACGTAGGCGTTCACGCCCTTGCCGGTGTTCTTGTAGTAGTACGACTTCGACAGCGGCAGTTTGCGCTGGTCGATGCGGTCCAGCCCCCACGCGGGCGACTTCTGCGTGGTGGTGGCCCGGTAGATCTGGTCCTGCTCGATCGCGGCGACGTTGCGGTTGCGGCGCAGCTTGTCCAGCTGCGCGGCGCTGAGCTTGGCGGCGAAGCCGTTGAGCGCGCCTCCGAACCGCTGGACGGATCCGGCCTTCACCTGCCCGGCGGTGGTCGCCGCCGAGGCGCCGTCCTTGAGCGTGACGATGTACTTGCCCGGAACGGGGGTGCCCTGCGCGGCCGTCACCTGGACCCGGACGGGCTCGGGGACGGCGGCGAGGGAGAGCGGCGCGGCGACGACGACCAGACCGGCCGTGACCGCACCGGTGACGAGGATTCTTCGTGGGGGGACAGAGCGCACCGGGTCTCCTTTGCCTGCGACGCGCCCGCGGCCCCCGTGGCCAACCAAGATCCAGGGCGCGTCGACAAGCCGGTACTTTATTGGAGAACGACCGGTAATTCACTGTAAAAACCGGAAATTGGGCAAAAATCCGTCAGCCGATGTGTGCGGTGATTAATCCGGCCCGTCACCCGCGGGAGAGCCGGGCGTGATAGGTCGCCTTGCCGCTCGGGCTCGTCCACACGTACTGCAGCGTGCCGTCCTGCTGCCGGGTGATCTGCACGTTCCCGCTGGTGCACGGTTTGGCGATGGTCAGCGCCATGCGCAGCGTCCGGTTGGTGCCCTGCGTCAGCGTCAGCGTCCCCGAGCAGCGCTCCTTCGGGTAGAAGGCGCGGGCGGACGTCGCCCCGGACTCGAACTCCACCTGGATCGGGAACTGCGCCCCGCGCGCCGCGTTGATCGCCGTTCCCCGCCAGGAGCCCGCGAACGCCGGCGGGATCGCGCTGACCGGGCTGTCATCGCCGACCTGCGCCGCCGGATCGCTCTGCTGCGCCTCCTCCGCCGTGTCGCCGCGGAACTGCGGCCACAGCACCAGCGCGATGATCGCGATGCCCACCAGCACGCCGATCACCAGCGACGCCGCCACGCCCAGCACATGGTTGCTGGGACGCGGCAGCGACAGCCCGCCCGGCAGCCTGGGCAGGCGCGAGGCCAGGGCCGGACGCTCCGGCTCGGGCTCCAGGTGCAGGACGGCCGTGGCGTTGTGCTCACCCGCGCCCGGCCGCCCGCCGCTCTGCGGCTCCAGGCCGGGGACCAGGTGGGGCGTGAGCGCGGTCATGTCCGTCGCCGTGTCCTCCACGGGCGACGGCGCCGGTATGGCGGCCGGCGGCAGCGCCTGCGTCGCGTCTCCGCCGATGTCGTCGCGCACCGGCACCTGCACGGTGGCGCCGCCGCCGAAAGCCCCGAGTTCGGCCGTCTCGGGCGCCGCAGACGGCGTCTGCACGGCGGGCGTCGGCGTCTGTGCGGCGGCCGGGGGCGGCGGGGGCTGCACGGCCGCGGGGGCCTCCGTGGGAGGCGGCAGCTGCAGCGGCAGCACCTCCGGCGTGGTGACCACGGACGGCGACGGCGCGCTCAGCAGGTTCTGCGCCTCGGACACCAGCGGCGGCGGCGTCCGCGACGTCAGCGTCCCGTTCTCGCCCAGCAGCCGGTCCAGGATCTCCAGGGCCTCGGGACGGCTCCCCGGGTCCTTGGCCAGCGCGTCGGAGACCACGTCCCGCAGCGCCCCGGGCAGCGCCGACAGGTCCGGGTCGTCGTAGACGATCCGCTGCATGACCTCCGACGGCGACCCCTCCCCGAACGGCGGCGCGCCCGAGGCCGCGAACAGCAGCGTGGCGGCCCAGGCGAACACGTCCGCGGCCGGCCCGATGCCGATGCCGCTGAGCTGCTCGGGCGCCTTGTAGGCCGGATCGTCGCTGACCCGCCCGGTCGGCGTCGCGCACACCGTCTCCAACGCGCGCGTCACGCCCAGGTCCGTCACCATCGGGCCGTCCCGGCCCAGCAGCACGTTGCGCGGTTTGAGGTCGTGGTGCGCCGCCCCCGCCCGGTGCGCCGCCGCGATCGCCAGGATGGTGCCCGCGGCCAGCCGCTCCATCACCGCCCCGGCGCGCGGCCCCTCTTCGTCGACCAGCTGCTGCAGCGACGGGCCGTTGACGAACTCGCCGACCACGAACGGGCGGTCGCCCTCGACATCGGCGTCCAGGATCGCCGCGACGCACGGACCCGTCACCCGGCGCGCCGGCGCCAGCGCGCCGGTGAACCGCGCCCGGGCCGCCGGCTCCCCGCTCAGCCGCAGGTGCAGCAGCTTCACCGCGACCGAGCGCCCGGCCCCGTCCCGGCCGAGGAACACCGTGCCCTGCTCGCCCACGCCCAGCCGGCCGAGGATGTCGTGGCTGCCGATTCGGCGCGGATCACCGGGCTGCAGGGGCAGCGCCTCGGCCATCTTGCGAACCTCCGTGTCGTTGCGCCGGGCCTCCCCCCGGCAAGCCCCCCGTCTCCTGCTCCTTCCACCGGCCGGGTCACCGCCCCGGACCGCGCCCCCGCATCCGCCGTGTCGTGCTCCGTACCGCCTGTCGTGCCGTGGTCTGAACCGCTTCGTACCGACAAACCGTCACATTTTTACCGGGTTTGCGGGCGTCCGCGGGCCCAAGTCCGCATCGCGACCGCGAGCCGAGACCCGGTAGCGTCGGTCCCGATGGCGCGACAACAACTCACCCGGGACGTCCTCGACGCACAGCGCACCGCGCTCGGTCTGCCTCCCCATGCCGGCGGCGACGACCCCGCCGACCTGCGCCGCGCCGCGCTCGACACCGCGCTGGCCGCGTACGCCGCGGGCACCGAACCGGCCCGGCCGGTCCTGCGCGGCGCCGTGCGGGAACTGCTCGACCGGATCGCCGCGCTCGCCCCCGGACGATCCGTCGAGGTCCGGGTCCCGCCCTACGCCGCCGTGCAGTGCATCGCCGGGCCGCACCATACCCGGGGAACCCCGCCGAATGTGGTCGAGATGGACGCGTCCACCCTGATCGCCCTGGCCACCGGCGACCTGAGCTGGACGGCCGCGGTCGACTCCGGCCGCGTCCGGGCCAGCGGCCCCCGCGCCGACCTGTCCGGACTGCTCCCGCTCCCCGGCTGAGCCCTCAGGGCCGCTGCTCGGCGAACGGGAACTCGCGCTCGACGCACTGCCGCCGGGCCGCGTCGTCGGGGTAGCGGCCCTCGTCGGCGCACTCGGCGGCCTTGGTCAGCAGGAAGAAGACCGCGACCCCGCCGATCGCCAGCGTCAGCGTCGAGCACACCACGCCCGCCACGGCCGTCGCCCGCCGCGGGCCGCGCGCCGCCGCCAGGATCCCGAGCACCATCCCGGCCAGCGCCATCGGCAGGCCGAGCCCGCACAGCGCCAGCGCGGGCAGCCCGGCGATCCCGAGCACCAGCGACGCGACGGCCATGCCCCCGCGCCCGGACGGCGCGGCCGGCGGCGAGAACGTCTGGTAACCCGGAACCGTCATCTGCGCTTCCTCCCCCGGTGTCGACCACCAGATTTCCGCGCCCACCCCTCCCCACGCCGCCGGAGCGGGTAAAGGTCGGTTAAGGACTGCGCTCCGAGCGGTAGACCCGCCGCACGTGATCGACATCACCGCCGGTCTGGTCACGCGGGCCCGCGCGGACGCGATCATGACGCTGCGTCGAACCGATGTCGCCGAACGGGTGTCTCACTTCTCGCCCGATGGGCTTGCAGGGCCGGACGGACAGGAGGAGCGTTGGCAGGGGCATGGCGGATCGCCGGGTTCGAGGAGCTGCGCGAACTGGGCGCCGGAGGGCAGGGCCGGGTCGTGCTGGCCCGGCACGAGGAGTCGGGCACGCCCGTCGCGATCAAGTACGTGCGGGCGGACGCCGCGCAGAAGGAGCTGCTGCGGCACGAGGCCGTGCTGCTCGGCCGGGTGCACGACCCCCACGTCGCGCGGCTGTACCGGCTGGTGGAGAGCGAGCACGGCGCGGCGATCGTGATGGAGGCGATCGACGGGGTCTCCCTCAAGAAGGTCCTCGAACACCGCGGCGCGCTGGAGCCGGAGGCCGCGCTGCTGGTGATGAAGGGCTCGCTGCTCGGCCTGGCCGCCGCGCACCGCGTCGGCGTGGTGCACCGCGACTACAAGCCCGCCAACGTGGTGGTGCGCGCCGACGGGCTGAGCAAGCTGATCGACTTCGGCATCGCGGTCCTGGCGGGCGAGGGCGGCGCGTCGGGCACGCCCCGGTACATGGCGCCCGAGCAGTGGCGCGGCGAACCGGCCGTCCCGGCCACCGACGTCTACGCCGCCACCTGCGTGTTCTTCGAGTGCCTGACCGGACGGCGCCCGTTCCGCGGGGATAGGGAGGCGGCGCTGCGAGAGGCGCACCTGAGCGCGCCCCCTCCGGTGGAGGAGGCGCCCGAGCACGTCCGCGGTCTGATCGCCCGCGGCATGGCCAAGTCCGCCGAGGAGCGGCCCGGTGACGCCGCCGGGTTCGTCCAGGAGCTGGAGACCGTCGCGACCGCCGCGTACGGGCCGGACTGGGAGACCCGCGCCGTTCGCAACCTTGCGGGGGCCGCGGTCGCCCTGGCGTCCCTGTTCCCGCTGGCCGCCGCGCTCCTGCCGTCCACCGGCGGCGGGGCTGCGGCCGGTGGCGGGGTCGCGGCCGGTGGTGCCGCAGGCGGGGCGGCCGCTTCCGGCGGCGCCGGTGGCGCTGCGCATGGGGCGGCCGCTTCCAGCGGGGTTGCCTCCGGTGGTGGTGCCGCGGGCGGTGGGGGCGCAACTGGTGCTGCCACAGGGGGTGGGGCCGCGTCGGGCAGCGGTGCGGGTGGTGTGGCCACGTCCGGTGGCGCCGCGCATGGGGCGACTGCGTCTGGCGGGGCTGCGTCCAGTGGCGGTGCTGGCGGTGGCGCTGTAAGCGGGGCGACCGCGTCCGGCAGCGGGAGCGCCGGGGGGACGGCTGCGTCTGGCGGTGGAGCCTCGGGGGGCTCATCGGTAGCGGCGAGCGCTCAGCCTGCGGGCGGCACTTCCGGTGCCGGGGCCTCCGCGACGACCGGTCACGCTTCGGGAGCCGCCGGGGGGACGGCCACGAGCGGCGGCGGCACGGCGGCCGCGGCCGGGGCCTCGGGGGCGAAGGTCGGCGCCGGTGTCGCGATCGCGGCGGGTGTGGCCGGGGTCGCGCTGGTGGTGGGCGGCGGCGCCGCCGTCGTGTCCGTCACGAGGGACGGGGCGGGGGCCGACCGGCCTCCGGCCACGTCCAGCGCCTCGGCGCGTCCCGTCGCGGCCGTGATCGCCGAACAGCGGCAGACGCTCAACGGCGGGAGGATCGAGGTGCGCGCCCAGTACGCGCGGCTCAGCGGCCCCGTGGACGCGGCCGTCCGGCAGCGGGCGGACCAGGCGCTGCGCGCCCCGCTCGACTGGACGATCAAGCGCGTCCAGCGGCACAGCGACGCCAGGTGCACCCCCAGTTCCCGGGTGTCCATGGGCGTCCGCGTCGGCGTGAACGGGCCGTCGCTGGTCTCGGTGAAGTACTCCAACAGCAGTGAGATGTACGACGGCAGCGCCGGCAGCTGCGTGCGCCTGGACGGGAAGCCCCCCGGATGGGCCGTCACCGTCGATCTGAAGTCGGGCCGCGCCTACACCGCCGAGGACATCCTCAAGCCGGAAACGCTCACCGGATCGGGCATCCGCACCCTGCTGAGCCGGACGACCGTCATAGACCGGCCTCCTGAGAGCGCGCCGCACTGGGGTCCGGAGGGGTGCCTCCCACGCGAATACCCCGACCGCTCGGACTTCTTCCCCAGGCGGGCCGAAGCGCCCGGACTGCCGGACCCGTACCCCCCGTTGGTCACCGTCTTCCTGGCCGCCGACCACATCGAGGTGCACACCGACGACGAGGGCAGCGGCTGCAGCCCCGAGATGCGCACCGCGCCGTACGCCAAGGTGCGTGACCTGCTTAACCCGGCAATCGTCGACCAACTGCCCAGATGACCCACGAAAGGGCCATTCTGGGCACTGTTGGGCAGTTGGGCTGATGGAGCAGGGGAGCGGGGCATCTAGACTGTCTGGGTGCCTCACGGTGATGGACGTCTGAGCCACGACATCGATCCCCTCGACCGCTCCCCCCAGGACGCCTGCGGGGTGTTCGGGGTCTGGGTGCGCCCGGACTCGGCGGCCCGTGCGGAGGTGAGCAAGCTCGCCTACTACGGGCTGTACGCGTTGCAGCACCGCGGGCAGGAGTCCGCCGGCATCGCGGTCAGCGACGGGTCGCGGATCGTGGTGTTCAAGGACATGGGCCTGGTGTCGCAGGTCTTCGACGAGTCGGTGCTCAACACGCTGCGCGGCCACATCGCCGTCGGGCACTGCCGGTACTCCACCACGGGTTCGCCGACGTGGGAGAACGCCCAGCCGACGTTCCGGTCCACCGAGGCCGGGGGGCTGGCGCTGGCGCACAACGGCAACCTGATCAACACCCCGGAGCTGGCCGCGCGGCTGGAGCCCGGCGTGCTGACCGCCACCACCGACACCGAGGTGCTGACGGCGCTGCTGGCCGCGCACGGCACGGCGGCCGACGGCGACCCGCTCGCCGCGGCCCGCCAGATCCTGCCGGACGCCCGGGGCGCCTACTCGCTGGTCTTCATGGACGAGCAGACGCTGTACGCCGCGCGCGACCCCGAGGGCGTCCGGCCGCTGGTGCTGGGCCGCCTGGAGGACCTCGGCGGCTGGGTGGTGGCGTCCGAGACCGCCGCCCTGGACATCGTCGGCGCCGCGTTCGTCCGCGAGATCGAGCCCGGCGAGCTGGTCGCGATCGACGGGCAGGGGGTGCGGTCGGAGCGGTTCGCCGAGCCGCGGCCCAAGGGCTGCCTGTTCGAGTACGTCTACCTGGCGCGGCCCGACACCGCGATCGCCGGGCGCAGCGTGCAGGCCACCCGGGTGGAGGTGGGCCGCCGGCTGGCCCGCGAGCACCCCGCGGAGGCCGACCTGGTCATCCCGACGCCCGAGTCGGGCACCCCGGCGGCGATCGGGTACGCCGAGGCGTCCGGCATCCCCTACGGCCAGGGGCTGGTGAAGAACTCCTACGTCGGCCGGACGTTCATCCAGCCGTCCCAGACCATCCGCCAGCTCGGCATCCGGCTCAAGCTGAACCCGCTGCGCGAGGCCATCGCGGGCAAGCGCCTGGTGGTGGTGGACGACTCGATCGTGCGCGGCAACACCCAGCGGGCGATCGTGGCGATGCTGCGGGACGCGGGCGCCGCCGAGGTGCACGTGCGGATCTCCAGCCCGCCGGTGGCCTGGCCGTGCTTCTACGGCATCGACTTCGCCACCCGCGCCGAGCTGATCGCCGGCAACCTGTCGGTCGAGGAGATCCGCGACTCCATCGGCGCCGACAGCCTCGGCTACATCTCGCTGGACGCGCTGATCGCCGCGTCCCGGGTGCCGAAGGACCGGCTGTGCCGCGCCTGCTTCGACGGGATCTACCCCATTCCGGTGGACGAGGGCGCCCGGGGCAAGCACCTGCTGGAGCCGTCCCGCTCGTGACCTGTCCGCAGCGCGACGATCGAAGGGAAAGATGAGCACCTCCTACGAGGCGGCCGGGGTCGACATCGCGGCCGGCGAGCGGGCCGTCGAGCTGATGAAGGCGCGCGTGGCGCGGTCGCGGCGGCCGGAGGTCGTGGACGACGCCAGCGGGTTCGCCGGGCTGTTCGACGCCTCCGCGCTGGCCCGGTACCGCAGGCCCCTGCTGGCCACGTCCACCGACGGCGTCGGCACCAAGGTCGATCTGGCCCGCCGCCTGGGCGTCTACGACACCGTGGGGCACGACCTGGTCGCCATGGTGGTCGACGACCTGGCGGTGTGCGGGGCCGAGCCGCTGTTCATGACCGACTACATCGCCTGCGGCAAGGTCGTCCCGGAGCGGATCGCCGACATCGTCGGCGGCATCGCCGACGCCTGCGCGCTGGCCGGGTGCGCCCTGGTCGGCGGGGAGACCGCCGAGCATCCGGGTCTGCTGGAGCCCGACGAGTTCGACCTCGCGGGCGCCGCCACCGGCGTGGTGGAGGCCGACGAGCTGCTCGGCCCCGACCGGGTCCGGCCCGGGGACGCGGTGCTGGGCCTGGCGTCGTCCGGCATCCACGCCAACGGGTACTCGCTCGTCCGGCACATCCTCGCCACCACCGGGCTGTCGCTGGACGCGACGCCCGCCGAGCTCGACCGGCCGCTCGGCGAGGAGCTGCTCACCCCCACCCGCATCTACGCCCAGGACTGCCTGGCGCTGGCCAGGGCGGGCGGCGTGCGGGCGTTCGCCCACATCACCGGCGGCGGGCTGGCGGGCAACCTGGCGCGGTCGCTGCCCGGCACGGCCGACGCGGTGCTGAGCCGCTCGTCCTGGACGGTCCCGCCGGTCTTCGAGGTGCTGCGGGCGCACGGCCGGGTGCCCGACGCCGAGATGGACAAGACCTTCAACCTGGGCGTCGGCATGGTCGCGATCGTGGCGCCCGAGCGGGCCGACGCCGCGCTGGAACTGCTGGCCGGACGCGGCGTGCCCGCCTGGGCGCTCGGCGAGATCGTCCCCGGCACCGGCGCCGTCCACCTGTCCTGACGCCCGCCCGTGCGGGTCTTCGGGCGCGGGCGGGGTGCCGTCACCCCTGCCGTGATCAAGAGCCTGGCGTTGCGGTGGCGTGCGCCGCTGGCGGTGCTGGCCGGGCTGGCGGCCTACGCGCTGCTGGCGCCGCTGGCCTGGGCGTACGCGGCGACCGGAGAACGCCGCGCAGACCCCGGCGCCGTCCCGCGGACGCCGGTCGCGCTGGTGCTCGGGGCGGGCATCCAGGACGGCCGGCCGACGACGCTGCTGGCCCGGCGCCTGGAGCTGGCCGCCGACCTGTACCGGCGCGGCAAGGTGCGGGTGCTGCTGGTGTCGGGCGACAACCGGACCCGCGGCTACGACGAGCCGACCGCGATGCGCGACCACCTGGTGGCCCTCGGCGTGCCCGAACGCAGGATCGTCCGCGACTTCGCCGGGCTCGACACGTGGGCGTCCTGCGTCCGCGCCAAGCGGATCTTCGGGGTGGAGCGTGTGACAGTCGTCACGCAGGGTTTCCACCTGCCGCGCGCCGTGGCGCTGTGCCGGGCCGCCGGCCTGGACGCGTGGGGCGTCGGCGACGACAGCATGGCCGCGCGCCCGGGGCCGACGGCGTTCGGCTACACGCGCGAGCCGCTGGCGATGCTCAAGGCCGTGGCCACGCTGGTGATCCGCCCCGACCCGGCCGTGCTTGGCCGCCCCGAGCCCGGCGTCCGGCAGGCCCTGGAGAGCTGACGAGGCGCTGCGGTGCCGACGCCGGGGGGAGGCGCGGGTAAAAAACAACGCCACCACCCGGCGCTGCCGCGGGCGGTGGCGTAGTGTCGAAGATCAACGGGCGGAGGTGCCGTCCTTGCGGTCCTCGGTGCCGTAGTCGTCTGCGTAGTCGGCGTACTTCTCGGCGAGATCGTCGTAGTCGTAGGAGTCGTCGCCGGGGGAGTCGGACACTCCCAGCTCGCTCTTCAGGCGGTCGAGGTCCGTGTTGCCGGTCCGGTACTTGAGCTGCCGGGCAACCTTCACCTGCTTGGCCTTGGCTCGGCCGCGACCCATTGGCTCGACCCCCTCGAATGGTCAGGGCTTATGTGGGCCCATCAACGCGCGCGTCCTACACACGAACCGGTGCCTGATGAGCCATGCGTCAGTCACGGGTACAACCGTACCCGTTTTGCGCCCGGCTCGGTACATCGTCGGTACGTGGCGCACGCCCCTAACGGCGAACTCCAGTGTATCCGGTGGTTGCGAGTTCACCGATCCAAGCCGACACGCCACCAACGAACCGCAACCTGCCGGTTCGTCCTGCCGGGGGCGTCCGGTCGCGCGGCGAGCCCCCGCGCCGCGAAGTCGTCAGCGAGATCACATGGCGCCCCCGAAGGGCGATCTGCCCGGGGCGGACCGGACAGGTCGCCCTTCGGCGACAGGACAGGCGTCAGAGCAGGATTCCGCGCAGTCGTCCGATCTCGGACATGCGGCGCTCGGCGAGCCGGTCGGCCGCGGCGGCCGGGGGCACCCCCTCGTCCGCGGCCAGCGCGAAGATCCGCTTGGTGGTCTCGTAGATGCCCGAGGCGCGGGACTTGGCCCGGTCGAAGTCGAAGCCGCGGATCTCGTCGGCGACCTGGATCACACCGCCGGAGTTGACGACGTAGTCGGGGGCGTACAGCACTCCGCGGTCGGCCAGCCGCTTCTCGATCCCCGGGTGCGCCAGCTGGTTGTTGGCCGCCCCGCAGACGATCTTGGCGGTGAGCGCGGGCACGGTGTCGTCGTTGAGCGAGCCGCCCAGGGCGCAGGGGGCGTACACGTCCAGGTCGGTGCGGATCAGGGCGTCGCTGTCGGCGACGACCTCCACCTCGGGGTGCCGCGCCCGGACCTGTTCCACCGCCGCCTCGCTGACGTCGCAGACCACCACCTCGGCGCCGTCCTCGCGCAGGTGCTCCACCAGCCGGTGGCCCACTTTGCCGACGCCCTCGACGCCCACCCGCCGGCCGCGCAGCGTGGGGGAGCCCCACACCGTCTCGGCGGCGGCGCGCATGCCCTGGAACACCCCGTAGGCGGTCAGGACGGACGAGTCGCCGGCGCCGCCGTTGGCCGTGGTGCGGCCGGTCACAAAGCGCGACTCGCGGGCGACCACGTCCATGTCCTCGCTGTAGGTGCCCACGTCGCAGGCGGTGTAGTAGCGGCCGTTCAGCGACTGCACGAACCGGCCGTACGCGCGCAGCAGCGCCTCGGTCTTGTCGACGGCCGGGTCGCCGATGATCACCGCCTTGCCGCCGCCGTGGTCCAGTCCGGCCAGGGCGTTCTTGTACGCCATGCCCCGGGACAGGTTGAGCACGTCGGCCAGTGCCTCGTCCTCGGACCGGTACGGGTAGAAGCGGGTGCCGCCCAGCGCGGGGCCGAGCGCGGTGGAGTAGATCGCGATGATCGCGCGCAGGCCGCTGGCCTCGTCCTGGCAGAAGACGACCTGCTCGTGGCGGGGTTCTGCGCCCTTGTGGGGCGTCCCGAAGACATTAGGCACGGTAGTGCCCTCCTCTCTGTCTTGAGATCAGATTAGGACTGGTCGCGGGCCTGTGCCGCCTGCCCCGCCTGGAGATTTCACGTAACGCACCGATCTCGGTGGCGCGGTGGTGCCAGTGGTCCGGAGTGGCTCGTGTCACGATGCGGTGGTGCTGCCATACGCCGCGTACCTACGGGTATATGAGCCGGTGACCGCCTTCCCCGAGCCTGCGCGGACGCTGTGGACCGCTTACGCCGAGTCCAGGCGGCGCCCCAAACGGGTCCGCGCCCTGGAGGTCGAGCACCAGGAGGCGTTGCAACGTCTGGTGGCCGACCCTCCGGAGCCGGCCCCCGAGCTGGAGAGCCAGGACGCCTACGTGCGGAAGTCCGGCGACACCATCTACATCTGCCCCTGGGGGACGCGCCTGCGGTCATGGCTGGCCTACGAGCGTTTCCGGGAGCGGACCCCCGCCCGGCTGGTACCCATGTTCGCACCGCCCGCCGTCACCGAACGCGTGGAGCGCGACTACGAACGCTGGAAGCGGGCCGGGCGCACCCTGCGGCCGCACATCCTGACGAGCACCTGGCACGTGCCGCCCACGTGGTTCGTGCCGTTCGCCCCGGCCGAGCGGTGCCTGCTGCTCGGGGACGGCGCCACCGACAAGGGCCGCTCCGCCCCCGCGGCGCCGGAACACGCCGGGTGCGGGCCGAGGACGGCGGCGACGGCGCGGACCCTCATCTACGTGACGGCGATGGCCGAGGCGCGCCGCCGGGTGGAGGGGGCGCTGCGGATCGTCCGCACGCGCGTCGGCGGCGGCGAAACGGTCACGCTGGGTGAGGGGCGGCTGGAGGAACTCGGCAGGTGGCTGTCGGAGTTCCATCCTCGTTCCCTGGTGGAACTGGATTATGGCGGTCTGGTTCACCTGCTGGACGACCGGTGGCTGCGCGCCGACGCGTCGGTGGCCGAGACCGCGGTGGCGCTGGCCGCCCTGGAGCGGGGGGAGGCGGAGCTGGCGGTGGCGATGTCCACGCGCCTGCTCGACCGCTGGCGCCCCGTGCGGGCCCTCGAGTCGGCGAACTGACCGCGGAGGGCCGCCGCGGCCGCGATCGGCCAGGTAGGGCGCCCATCGGCCGCCGTCCGCCCCGCTAGGCTGCTCGGAGCCGAAGGGTTCCGAGGGTGTGTCCTTCCGGTAAGGAACACCGCTACACCCGCGCTCGGACGGGCGGTTTCGGGCGCTCGGCGCCCCGCGGCCGCCCGCGTGACCGGCCTCCGACGCGGCGTCGTGAGGACGAGATTGAACAAATTTCCCGAATCCGCGCGCGATACGACTATACGTGTCGCTAGAATCACGCAGCGTGACCCAGTTGCCGCCGTGCGCGCATCGCGACCCGTCTTCGCGGGGATGTTCCCACGCAACTACCGCCAGGAACTTGCTTGTTGCGTTGAGTGGTGGCAAGGTTACACGTTGTGATGTCATAGTGGCTCTTTCGGGCCATAGGGGACATCAGTGACCGCGAGGTTCAATCGCAGGATCGCTGTCATCGGTCCACGGAGGAGAGGCCGCACACATGTCAGCACGTACGCCAGAGGCCGAGCCCCTGCTGACGCCGGCAGAGGTGGCGACGATGTTCCGCGTCGACCCCAAGACCGTCACGCGGTGGGCGAAGGCCGGAAAGTTGACCTCCATTCGCACCCTGGGGGGACACCGGCGCTACCGCGAGGCTGAGGTGCGGGCGCTGCTGGCGGGTATCCCGCAGCAGCGTTCGGAGTAGCACGTTCCGATCGGCGGGCGCCTGTGTCGACCGGGCCGGGGGAGCGGGGGCGGGTACCCCGCGACGGCAGCGGTCGACCTGGGGGCGGGGGGTTTCCTTGCCGCGGTGGCGGTGAGCCGACGGCGCGGGGGCGCGTCTCCCGCGGCGGCCATGGCTGACCGCGGCCGTGGGGGGTCCTACGGTCCGTACCGCCCGCCGGACGCACACGGCACCAACAGTGGGGGGCGGCCAGGAGGCCGCTGAACAGCCGAGTGGTCTGTTCAGGGGTCCCCTGGGCGAGGCCCAGGACCACAATGGCGTGGTCCTGGGCCATCTCACCGTTCACGCCGTCTCGCGCACGCGTGCGCGCGGACGGCGGGAGCAGCCGAACGAGGGCGGGCCGCAGGACCGGGGGGTCAGCGGTCCGGGTCGAGTTCTTCCTGGGACATCCGGTCGAACAGCTCGGCGGTGACCGGGTCGTGCCGTCCCGCGGCGCGCAGCATGACGACCCACTGGTCCACCAGCAGCCCTTCCAGATCGGCCCGCTCGATGTCGCGGTGCTCCAGCCAGTCCAGCGCGGCCGTCTCGACGACGGCCATCCACGACCGCAGGCTGATCCGCAGCACCGGACTGGGGGCCTCGACGCCGACCGTGTGCAGGATGCGGTCGAGCAGCAGCCGGCGGACGTTCTCCACGATCTCGCCGACCTCGCCGGAGCGGTCGGCCGGGCCGCCGCGCAGCAGCGCCGTGTAGCCCGCCGCGTGGTCCTCCACGAAGTCGAAGTAGCGCCTGAGGGAGATGCGCAGCCGGTCCAGCGGCTTGCCCTCGGTCGGCGGCTCCAGCAGCACCGACAGCCGCCGCGCCGCGCTGGAGAGCGCCGCCAGGTACAGCTCCTGCTTGCCGCCGAAGTAGTGGTACACCAGTGCCCGGGAAGCGCCCGCGGCCACCGCGACGTCGTCGATGGACACGTCCTCGGGGGGTCGCGTACTGAACAGCCCGAGCGCCGCCTCTATCAACTCGTCCCTGCGCTCGTCGACGCTGAGCCTGCGCCGGCTGCGCCGGGAACGTTCGGTGCGCGTCTCCGCGTCGGTCACCGCGTGTTCTGCCACCCGGGCAGCGTATCCGAGCGCGACGCCCGCTTCAGTGCCGTGCACCGGCTCCGAGCTGGGCGGTCGTCGCGTTGTGATGCAGAACACCACAGCCCCGAACTGCCATTGGCGGCAGCCCGTTACTCCCTGTTGCCTCGATATCGGGCGAAGGCGAGGCATCATGGCATCTCCTCCCGAGTGAGGAAGGCGCACCGACTCCCGCGCACCCACCCCCGCGGGGCTCTGGGGCGCCGTGGCGGCAGGTCCTGCAGGCCCCCTGGACGGAGTGCCATGTCAGCTGGTGAAGGAAAAGCCCCGCGCAACAAGAGGCCGGGGCCGCGGTACGGCGAGTCCCCGGCGCCGCCCGGTGCGCAACCTCCGGCCTCATCCGGCGCCGGGTCGCCGCGGCGGCCCGGCGGTCAGGTGCCGCCGCCGCGCGACGGCGGGCCGTCGTCCGGCGGACGCCGGGGCCGCGCGGGCGGGGGACGCGCGGTGCCGCCCGCCCCGAACGCGCCCAAGCCCACCATCCGCAACGTCGCCGAGCGCGCCGGCGTGTCCAAGTCGCTGGTGTCGCTGGTCATGCGCGGGTCGCCGCACGTCAGCGAGCGGCGCCGGCAGGCCGTGCTGCAGGCGGCGCGCGAACTCGGCTACCGGCCCAACGCCGTGGCCCGCAGCCTGGTGGAGGGCCGTACCAGGCTGATCGGCGCCATCGTGGCCGACCTGCACAACCCGTTCTTCGCCGAGTTCCTCGACGGGCTCCAGGAGACCCTGCACGGCGAGGGCCTGCGCATGCTGGTCGGCAGCGGCCGCTGGGACCCGATGTTCGAGGCCGAGGCGGTCGAGGCGTTCCTGGAGATGCGGGTGGACGGCCTGGTGCTGCTCAGCGTCGTGCCCGAGTCGCTGAAGGAGGCCGCCGCCAGCGTCCCGGTGGTGGTGGTCGGCGAACGCGACGTCAGCGGCGTGGACATCGTGGTCGACGACGACGAGCTCGGCGCCAGCCTGGCCGTCGACCACCTGGTGGAGCTGGGGCACCGGCGCATCGCTCACATCGAGGGCGCGCGCTCCACCACGGCCCGCTACCGCCGCGCCGGGTACGAGAAGGCCATGCGGCGGCACGGCCTCGGCGACCAGATCATGGTGGAGCGGGGCGACTTCACCGAGGAGGGCGGCTACCTGGCCGCCCGCGCGCTGCTGACCCGCGATCCGCGCCCGACCGCCATCTTCGCGCCCAACGACCTGGTGGCGACCGGTGTGCTGTCGGCCGCCGACGAGCTGGAGATGCCGGTGCCCGAGCAGGTGTCGATCGTCGGGTACGACAACACGCACCTGGCGGCGATCCGGCACATCTCGCTGACCAGCGTCGACCAGCCGCGCCGCGACATGGGCCGGGTGGCGGCCGAGCTGCTCACCGCCCGGATCGAGGACCCCACCCGGGTGGCCCGGCAGAACCTGGTCGTCCCCCATCTGGTGGTCCGCTCCACGACGGGGCCCGTCCCCGCGGGGGTGTGACTCAGGGACGTCCGGCCCGGTGCGTCGTCGCCCCGGCGCGCCGGGCCGGGCTCGTGCGCCCCGAGTGGGGCGGCGCGCGTCCCGGCAGGCCATGGGTTCGCTAGGCGTTGCTAATGCCACGGGAAAGCCTGCCGCAATCACCCGGCCGGAGGGTGCCGCAAAGGGGTTAATGGGTGGCACCGTTCGGTGGGTCGGAGGCGGGGGACCGCTGCTCCGGCCGGACCCGCGGCCGGCAGGAGGGCCCGCCGAGGAACACGGGCAAGGATCGTTCACCCAGGGGGGTTCACGCCGTGCGTGATCCGGAATTGGTGTCGTGCGCGCAGCGCGCGGCGAGCGAGCTGGAACGCGCGTGGGCGCAGTGGCGGCATGCGCGCGGGCTGGCCGAGCAGGTGTCGGAGTCCGTCGCAAGCTACGTGGCCCACTCGATCGACCACCCGTGGGGGCGCCCCCGCGTGGTGCTGGGCCTGGACGCGGACGAGGCCCGCGCGCTCGCCGCGCTTCTCGGCAAGGAGAACGCGCTCCGCTGACCGATCGGGGGAGCGGAGGGAACGCGGCCGCGCGGGGTGGGAGGCCCGCGCGGCCGCGCCGCTGTTTGACGTACGGCCGTGTGCGTGCAGACTGGCAGGGTCGGTGACGAGCGCATCACGGGGAGACGGCCGTTGCTCATCCAACGAGGCGCTTCCGCGGCCGCCGGCCTGGCACTGTGCCTGGCCGCCCTGACCGCATGCGGCGGAGACGGCGGGAACGGCGGGTCGTCCGCCGGGGCCGCCGAGCCGCCCACCGCGAGCGGCGGGGGCGACGCGACCACGGGGGCGGCCCACGCCCGGCAGGACGACGCGGCCCCGCTGCGCGGCAAGGTCGTGGTGCTCGACCCCGGGCACAACGGCGGCAACGCCAAGCACCCGGCGCAGATCAACAAGCAGGTCGAGATCGGCAATGGCCGCAAGGAGTGCGACACCACCGGTACCAGCACCGACGACGGGTACCCCGAGCACGCCTTCACCTGGGACGTGTCGAAGCGGCTGGCGAAGATCCTGCGGGCCGAGGGCGCCAAGGTCGTGCTGACCCGTCCCGACGACACCGGCGTGGGGCCGTGCATCACCGAGCGCGCCGCCATCGGCAACCGCGCCAAGGCCGACGCCGCGCTGTCCATCCACGCCGACGGCGCGTCGGCCTCGGGGCACGGGTTCCACGTGATCCAGCCGCGGTCGGTCAAGGGGCAGGGCGATGGGATGGTGCCCGCGTCGCGGCGGCTCGGCCGGGCGATCCGCGACGCCTACCGCGCCGGGACCGGCCTCCCGTACTCCACCTACCTGGGCAAGGACGGCCTCGACTCGCGCGACGACCTCGGCGGGCTGAACCTGTCCAAGGTGCCCAAGGTGTTCATCGAGTGCGGCAACATGCGCAACAGCGGCGACGCGGCCAAGCTCAGCAGCGCCGCGTTCCGCCAGCGCATCGCCGAGGCGCTCGCCAAGGGGCTCGACGACTACCTGACGTGATGTTCGCCGGGTCACCCGCGTTCGCGAGGTGACGGGTGCCCCGGACCGGGCAGGATTGGGCGGGTGTCCGATCAGCCTGCCGCTTCCCTGAGCCGTGTCCGCGCCGCCCTGCAGCGGGCGGACTACACCGTCGCCGCCGTCCGTGACCTGCTCGGCCCCGTCGCGGGCGGCGCCCTGTCCCGTGACGAGATCGTGCCCGCGTTGCGCGCCACCGCCGGCGGGTCGCCGCTGGAGACGCTGGTCCGGCTGTTCTGGCTGCAGGTGCCGGTGCCCGGCGACGCCCCGCCCGTCGACGAGCTCGCCGACGACCTGGTCGCCGCCGGGCTGGTGGAGCGTTCCGGCGGCGAGGTCCGGGCGCTGCTGCGGGTGGAGCCGGTGGAGTCGGTGAGCGGCGCCGGGCACGTCGGCCACGTCGTGTCCGACCTGCGGATCCGTCCGGGGTCCGGCGGGCGGCCGGCGCCGGAGCACGTGGTGGGGGCGGGCGGCGCCTCCGCCGGCCTGGCCCGCCTTGTTGTCCACAGGGCTGTGGACAACGCCCTCGACCTCGGCACCGGCTGCGGCGTGCAGGCGCTGCACCTCGCCGACCCCGCCGTCCGCCCGGCGCCGCGCGCGATCACCGCGACGGACGTCAACCCGCGGGCGCTGCGGCTGGCCGCGATGAGCTTCGCGCTGTCCGGCCTGGACGGCGTGGACCTGCGGGAGGGGCCGCTGCTGGAGCCCGTCCGGGGCCGCCGGTTCGACCTGGTCGTGTCCAACCCGCCGTTCGTGATCGCGCCGGACGCCGGGCCCCGGTTCACCTACCGCGAGTCGGGGCTGCCGGGGGACGAGTTCTGCCGCCGCCTGGTCGCCGAGGTGCCCGGCGTGCTGACCGAGGACGGGCGCTGCCAGCTGCTCGCCAACTGGCTGCACGTCGACGGGACGCCCTGGCAGGAGCGGGTCGGCGCGTGGGTGGAGGCGTCGGGCTGCGACGCGTGGGTCGTGCAGCGCGACGTCCAGGACCCGGCCGAGTACGTGGAGCTGTGGCTGCGCGACTCCTGCGAGGCGGGCACCCCCGAGTACCGGGAGCGCTACGACGCCTGGCTCGACCACTTCGAACGGCAGCGGGTCACCGGCATCGGCTTCGGCTGGATCACGCTGCGCAACGCGGGACGCGAGCAGCCGGTCGTGCGGGTGGAGGAGCTGCGGCACGCCGTCCAGGAGCCCGTGGGCGGCTACGTGGACGGCATCCTGGACGGCCTCGCCGCCGCCCGGGAGTTTTCCACAGCCTGTGGACGGCAGGACGTGCGGCTGCGCACCGCCCTCGGCGTCGTCCAGGAGCAGATCGGCCCGCCCGGCGCCGAGGACCCGGAGCGGATCGTCCTGCGGCAGACCGGCCGGCTGCGGCGCGCCGCGGGCGTCGGCACGGTGGAGGCGGGCCTGGCGGGCGTCTGCGACGGCACGCTGCCGCTCGGGCCGCTGCTGGCCGCGATCGCCCAGCTCACCGGCCTGGACCCGGACCAGGTGCGGGCGCATGCCGCCGCCGTCCTGCCGGAGCTGATCGCCGACGGATTCTTCGAGGTCGTCCCGCCCGCCTGACCGCGTCCGGCACGGCGCCCCGCCGGGGCGGGTTTCAGCGGGTGGGGGAGACGGCGGCGGCGCGCAGGCACTCGCCGAGGTCGCGGTTGCGCGCGATCAGCAGCGAGAACCCGATGGCCAGGTAGATGCCCGCCAGCACCAGGCGGATCTGCGTGCCGGGGAACACGAACTGCACGGCGAACAGCACGAACAGCAGCACCGCTTCGATCCGCCGGAACCACAGGTTGACCAGCAGGGCCACGCCCAGCACGGTCTGCGCGGCGGTCAGCAGCACCTCCTCGATCTGCCGGGCGTCCAGCGGCAGCGACCAGGCGCCGCCGCCCGCCCGGTAGGCCAGCGGCAGCGTGCCGACCAGCAGCGTCCACTGGTTGACCTTGCTGGACAGCAGGATGCCGATGGCGTCGCCGCCGCGCAGCCGCCAGGCGAACACCGCCGCGACGATCAGCTCGGGCGCCTCCGAGGCCAGCGGCGCCAGCCACTGCACCAGCAGGAACCGGTCGATGCCGAGCACGGCGCCGGTGTCGACCAACGCCTCGGCGAACGGCTCGGCGGCGCACACCACCACCAGCGCGCCGAACCCGAACCCCAGCCAGGTGACCTGGCGGCGCCGCGTCCGGGGCAGCATCGCCAAGCGCGCGGGCACGCCGATCAGGTCGTCCACGCCCTCGGCGGCACCGCGTCCGATCCCCATCATGTAGGCGACGTACACCGCGACCAGCAGGATCGTCACGTACCAGCCGATCTCGCCGGTCAGCGCGGGGATGAACGCGATCAGCGCCGCGACGGTCAGAAAGCCCAGCTCGATCCGGTGGCGTTCACTCAGCCGCACGTCGCGCCGCTGCGCGGGCG
Organism: Actinomadura keratinilytica; assembly: GCF_039539665.1. Classification (NCBI taxonomy): domain Bacteria; kingdom Bacillati; phylum Actinomycetota; class Actinomycetes; order Streptosporangiales; family Thermomonosporaceae; genus Actinomadura; species Actinomadura keratinilytica. The sequence continues at coordinate 65,886 of NZ_BAABDO010000008.1, read as the reverse complement.
GCTGGATCCGGCCGATGCGCCGCCGCCGGGGGCTGCGCTGCCGCACCGCCAGGGCGAACGCCAACGCCACCAGCGGCCAGCCCACCCCGACCAGCAGCCGGTTCGCGCCCGTCATGTTGGCGGCGGCGTACGCGGTGTACTCGGGACGGCTGCCCGCCGCGAACGCGAAGTACAGGTCCACCGCGTACTCGGGCAGCACCGCGATCAGCGCCAGCAGCGCCACCGCGAGCGCGCCCGACATGTCCACCCGCGCCGTCTCGGCCGCCCACAGCAGCAGCACCGCGGCGCTCACCACCCCGGCGCCGAACAGGACCATGGCGGCCACGGGCGGCGGGTGGACGCCCGTCAGCCGCAGCACCACCGCGGGCAGCGCGATGACCACGGCGACGGCGATCCGCACCGCCACGGTGTCCCGCGAGAGCGTCCCCACCGACATACCTGCACGGTGCCGCCCCGCGGGTCACCGCACGGCCAGGCCGCCGCCCGGGTATGGCAAAGGCCCCCGCGAACCCGGCCCCGGGCCCCGGTCAGCGGGACGCGGCGTCGCGGAGGGTGGCGAACGCGCTGCCGCGCAGCCGCCGCGACAGCGCCCGGTGCACCCGGTACGCCCACAGCGGCCCGCCGTAGATCATGCCGGTGTAGCCCTGGACGAGCGTGGCGCCCGCGCGGATCCGCTCCCACACGTCGTCGGCGTTCTCCACGCCGCCGACCGACACCAGCGTCAGCCGGCCGTCCGTGCGCGCCCGCAGCCGCCGCAGCACCTCCAGCGAGCGCGCCTTGAGCGGGGCGCCCGACAGCCCGCCGGTCTCCTTGGTCAGCTCGGCGGGGCCGGCCAGGCCGTCGCGCCCGACGGTGGTGTTGGTGGCGATGATGCCGTCCAGGCCCAGTTCGAGGGCGAGGTCGGCGACGGCGTCGACGTCCTCGTCCGCCAGATCCGGCGCGATCTTCACCAGCAGCGGGACGCGCCGTCCGGCGGACCGGTCGGCGGCCTCGCGCACCGCCGTCAGCAGCGGCCGCAGATGCCGCACCGCCTGCAGATCGCGCAGACCGGGCGTGTTCGGCGAGCTGACGTTGACGACCATGTAGTCGGCGTACGGGGCGAGCCGTTCGGCGCTGGCCACGTAGTCGGCGACGGCCTCGTCCTCGGGGACGGCCTTGGTCTTGCCGATGTTGACCCCGACGATCGTGCCGGGCCGCCGCCGGCGCAGCCGCCGCGCGGCCGCCGCCGATCCGGCGTTGTTGAAGCCCATCCGGTTGATGATCGCCCGGTCGGCGGGCAGCCGGAACAGCCGGGGCCGCGGGTTGCCGGGCTGCGGCCGCCCCGTGACCGTGCCGATCTCGACATGGCCGAAGCCGAACGCGCCGAGCGCCTCGTAGGCCACCGCGTCCTTGTCGAATCCGGCGGCCAGCCCGAGCGGCCCGGGGAACTCCAGCCCGAACGCCCGGACGGCCAGCGCGGGATCGCGCGGGGCCAGCACGCGCCGCAGCACCGGCGCCGCGCCGGGCACCGCCTGGACGACGCGCAGCGCCCGCAGGGTCAGATGGTGGGCGGTCTCCGCCGGAACCCGGCTGACGACCAGTGAGAACAGCAGTCGGTACATCGCGACCGATTCTTCCAGCCGGGGCCCGGCCCCGCCGCCGCCGGGTACCGCCGGACGGTCAGACCCCGCGGAAGGCGCGGCGGATCGACAGGCGGACGTCCCGCCCGGCCTGCCGCACGGGGGCCAGCACGTTGCGGCCCACCCACCGGGCGGGCTCCCGGACGGCGACCCGCCACGTCGCGGCGACCGCGGTGCCGACCGGGCGCAGCACGCTGCGGCCCACCCAGCGGCACGGCGCCACGACCAGGGTCCGCCACAGCCGGCGCAGGACGCGCCCGGCCAGGCGCCAGCCCGCGGCGACGCCGCGCCACACCGGCCGCAGCGCGTACCGCCAGACCGCCCGGCCGGGGGTGACGATGACGACGCGTCCCAGCCAGGCCAGCCCGCGCCCGGTGGCCCGCCACGCCCGCGCGAGCCCGGTTCCGATGGTGCGCAGCAGCCGGGCCAGGCCGGTGAGCGGCGGGCGCAGCAGGTAGCGCCACAGCAGCACGGCGGGGGTCACGATCAGCGTGTTGACCAGCCACGCCAGCGCACGCCCGGTGGCCCGCCACGCCCGCGCGAGCCCGGTTCCGATGGTGCGCAGCAGCCACGCGAGACCGGTGAGCGGCGGGCGCAGCAGGTAGCGCCACAGCAGCACGGCGGGGGTCACGATCAGCGTGTTGACCAGCCACGCCAGCGCGACGGCGAGGAGGCGCAAGGGCTGCACCACGAGACGTTCCAGCAGCCACACCAGGGCGCGCCCGACCGGGGTCAGCACCGCGGCGTAGAACCACAGCGCGGGCCGCACCACCAGGAAGACGAACAGCAGGCCCAGCGGGCGCAGCACCGCCGCGTACAGCCCGCGCCCGATCGCCGCCAGCAGCCATCCGATCCCCCGGAACAGCCCGGCGAAGGCCCGCTCCAGGCCGCGGCCGAGGAGCCGCAGGCCGTCGTACAGCAGCCGGAACGGGAGCACCACCGTCAGCGCGACGACCCGCGCCGGGACGACGACCCACGCCGGGCCGGCCGGCTGGGGCCGCTCACGCGGCGGCGCCGAGGACGGCTCGACCAGGCCCGGAGCGGGGGCGGCGGCCGGATCCGACGCGCCGGGCCGCGGGTCGTACCGGTCGTAGGGCCGCTGGGGCCGTCCGGCCGTGGTCAACGCTCACCTCACATCTGACGGTTCCGGTGTCCCGCCTGCCTTTATGCGACGTATGCGAGCGTCATTCTGTTCGGTCCTCCGTGCGGGTGTCAGTGCGGGATGCCCCACCTTGAACCGGGGCGCGACGGTCCGCGTACTGCTCGCCGGGAGAACGGAGGACCAGACATGCACATCCCACGCTGGGCGACCCCCGCCGCGGCCGTCGCGGCGTCCGGGGTGCTCCTCCTCACAGGCTGCGGCAAGGTTCCCCCCGGGCAGCAGGCGAACGCGGGCGTCGGCCCCACGCAGGCCGCCCCCGACCCGGCGCAGCAGGACCCCTCGGCATCGCCGTCCCCCACCGCCGCCGCGCCCGTGCTGCAGGCCGCCAGCGTGAACCGGCTCGGCAAGATCGTGACGGACGGCGACGGTCGCACGCTCTACCGGTTCGACAAGGACACCGCGCGGCCGCCCGCCTCCACCTGCCTGGACTCGTGCGCCAAGACCTGGCCGCCGGTCCGGGCGACCCAGGACGCCGTCCAGGTCGAAGGGGTCGACCAGAGGCTGGTCGGCAAGGTCAAACGGCCCGACGGCACCTGGCAGGTCACGCTCGGCGGCTGGCCGCTGTACCGGTACGCCAACGACGACAGCCCCGGCGAGGTCAAGGGGCAGGGCGTCGGCGGGGCCTGGTTCGCGGTGGCGCCCGACGGCGCGAAGGCCGCGGGCGGGCGGCAGGCGCAGCGGCAGGACGACGGCGGAGACGACGCGGATGACGGCGACCGGGACCGCTGGGCGGGCTGGACGGTCGTCAAGGTCCGGCAGGACCCGCAGCTCGGCAGGATCGTCACCGACGGCGACGGCCGCGTGATGTACCGCTTCGACAAGGACCGGGCCAGGACCACCACCTGCTTCGGGCAGTGCAGGCGGACATGGCCGGTGGTGAAGTTCACCAACTGGAAGAAGCTCAAGGTGGAGGGCGTCGACCGGAAACTGATCGGTTTCATCGAGCGCAAGGACGACGGTTCCTGCCAGCTCACCATCAACGGCCGCCCCATGTACTACTACGCCGGGGACGAGCAGCCGGGCGACACCAAGGGCCAGGGCCTGCAGAACGCCTGGTGGGTCGTCTCCCCGCAGGGCACCAAGATCACCAACGCTCCGGGATGACCGAACCGCGACAGCACGCGCCCATGGCGGCGGTGCGGCCGGAGCAGGGCCGCGCACCGGAGACGGAGGGCGCGGGGACGCCGCGGTCCGACGGGGGCGGACGGCGTCTTCGCGCCTTTCCCGTGCCCGGCGCCGCGACCTGTGTAAGTGACTCCTTTCAGGATGCCATGTGGCGGTCGGCCACGAAGCCGTACGAGTCTTATCGACCTGACGGAAAGCAGTGCGGCATATAGCACTTCTTTCGGCCTGAGTCAACGGACTCGCTTTACTTATTTGCCATTCCCGTGCCAAACTGAATGCGTCGACCCTTGCTTTCGCAAAGGGCGTCGCCAACGCTGTGGGGAATTGGCATGTCGCTGACTCCGACGACACCGCCGCTGCGGGCGGTGCACCCTGGCAGACCGGTCGCGGACGACGCCGGCGGCGGGCCCCGCCTGGTGTCCCGCCTCGTCCTGGCGGTGGACGTGCAGGGCTACAGCTCCCGGCACGCGTTCGACCAGCTCGAAGCCCAGATGGACCTGTGCGCGGCGCTGGAGGAGGCGGCCGCGGCCACCCGCCTGGACCGCACCGGCTGGTACCTGCAGCGCGCCGGTGACGGCGAGCTCGCCGTCCTCCCCGACGGCATCGACCTCGCCCACGTCGTGGGCGCCTTCCCGCAGGCCCTGGAGCGGTCCCTCGGCGAGGTGAACGGCGGGCGCGGCCGGGGGCGCCGGCTGCGCGTGCGGATGGCGATGCACCACGGCACGCTCGTGCTGGGCCCGCAGGCGTCGTTCGGCCCGGCGGGCGACGCCCCGGTCGTGGCAAGCCGGCTGCTGGACGCCCGGCCGCTGCGCCGCCTGCTCGACCAGCGGCCCGACCGCGACCTCGCCCTGGCGGTGTCCGACCTGGTCTACCGGGACGTGGTGAGCACGGGCTTCTGCGCACTTCCGCCGCACTGCTTCCGGCCCATCCGGACGACCGTGAAGAAAGCCGTCTACCACGGTTGGGTCTTCCATCCGGAGGCGAAGACGGACGCGTCCGGCGGGCGTCCCGGGGAAAAGGTGATCGCGTTCTCTCGCGCCATTCAATAATGATCATGTGAATGGCGGATGGCCCTTGATTCGGACCACCGGATGACAGGCCGGTGGCGTCCGCGGGCGAGAGGCCGCCGGGCGCGGCACGTCTGGCGGGGCGCGGCCGGCGGCCGCCCCGTCGCGGCCGAACCTGCGATCGGTTGCGCCGGACATTCGGGCAACCGACCCCCGCAAATGCCATCCAACGCCGTATGTCGTGACATCGCGGACTGTTCATGAAAGTTCTACAGTCCGTCATCGGATGCGGTCGGCGCGCCGCCTGCCGGGCGGGCCAGGTGTGGCCATCCACTCGCCGGATGTGTGTTCTACCGCACAGCCGGGTGATGCAACGGACTGGAGGGTAGCCAGCAGTTGCTCTGCACCGGTCCGCATACGGATCTCGACATTCCGTAGTCGCCGGTGCTTGAGTGGAGAGCCAGTCCCGCCGCGCCGGGCCCGCCGAGGTGCCCGGACCGGGGGGCCGTCGGGAGGTTCCGTGAGCGAAGGGGCGAGGAGCGGACGCGGTGACCGCGGCGGACGTGCCCGCAGCGGTCCGGCAGGACGAACCCGGCCGAGGGCGCCCGGGCGGACGCTGCGGGGCGCGGCCGCCGCAGCGCTGCTCGCCGGGGGGCTGACCGCCTGCGGCGGCGACGGCGGAACACCGACGCTCCACTGGTACATCAACCCCGACAACGGCGGGCAGGCGCGGCTCGCCGAGGCGTGCACGAAGGCGGCCGGCGGCCGGTACCGCATCGTCACCTCCGTCCTGCCCAACGACGCGACGCAGCAGCGCGAGCAGCTGATCCGGCGGCTGGCCGCCGAGGACGACCAGCTCGACATCATGAGCCTGGACCCGGTGTTCGTCGCCGAGGCCGCCAACGCCGGATTCCTGCGCCCGTTCGACGCCGCCGAGGCGCAGCGGTTCACAAAGGGCGTGTTCCCCGCCGCCGTGCAGAGCTCCACCTGGAAGGGTCGGCTGTACGCGGCTCCGTTCTGGGCCAACACCCAGATCCTCTGGTACCGCAAGTCGGCCGCGCGCAAGGCGGGCGTCGACCCGACCGCCCCGGGCTTCACCTGGGACCAGATGATCGACGCGGCGGTCCGCGTGAACCTCACGGTCGGCGCGCAGGGCGACAAGTACGAGGGCTACATGGTGTGGATCAACGCCCTCGTCGCGTCCGCCGGCGGCCGCATCATCAGCGCGGCCGAGCGCGGCAACGACGCGTCCATCGACATCGACTCCCCGGCCGGACGCGAGGCGGCCCGGATCATCCGCAAGCTGGCCCGGTCGAAGGCGGCCAGTCCGTCGCTGTCCACCGACATCGAGGAGCAGGCGCGGTCGATGCTCAACGGGCCCCGCGGCGGTTTCATGGTGAACTGGGGCTACATCTGGCGCGCCGAGAACGACGACGCCGAGCACGGTGTCATCGACAAGAGCATCCCCGGCGACCTGGGCTGGGCGCCCTACCCGCGGGTGGCGGCGGACCGGCCGAGCAGGCCGCCGTTCGGCGGCATCGAGCTGGGCATCGGCGCGTTCGGCAAGTACAAGGACACCCACGCCGTCGACGCGGTCCGCTGCCTCACCGCGCCCGGCAACATGAAGAAGTACATGCTCGACTCGGGGAACCCGGCGGCGCGGCCCGAGGTGTTCGACGACCCCGAGGTCCAGCGCGAGTTCCCGATGGCCACGCTGATCCGCGACTCGATCAACGCGGCGGCGCCCCGGCCGATCACCCCCTACTACACCGACGTGTCCGCGGCGGTGCAGCGCAGATGGCACCCGCCCGCGTCGGTGAACCCGCAGACCACGCCGCGCCGCTCGGCCGAGTTCGTCCGCGCGGTGCTGCGCGACGAGGCGCTGCTGTGACGGGGGACGCGCCGTGCGGACGAGCAACGCCCCCGCTGTGCCAGGAGGTGCGTCATGACCGCCCAGGTGGAGACGGCGCTGGCCGCCGAGCCGGCCGGGCGCGCGGAGATCTCCGACCGGGCCCGGGCCGAACGCCGGCTGGGCCTGCTGCTGTCGGCGCCCGCGGTGGCCGTCATGCTGCTGGTCACCGGGTACCCGCTGCTGAACGCGCTGTACCTGTCGCTGTTCAACTACCGGCTCACCGCCCCGCAGGACCGCGAGTTCGTCGGCCTGCGCAACTACGCCACCGCGCTGTCGGACGCGCTGTTCTGGCAGGACGTGTTCACCACGTTCCTGATCACCCTGAGCACCGTGGCGGTCGAGCTGGTGCTCGGGTTCGGGCTGGCGATGGTGATGCACCGGGCGGTCTTCGCCCGCCGCACCGTGCGCACCGCGATCCTGCTGCCGTACGGGATCGTCACGGTGATCTCGGCGTTCGCCTGGCGGTACGCCTTCGACCTGCAGTCCGGCTTCGTCAACTCCTGGTTCGGGCTGGGCGACTTCGCCTGGTTCTCCGACCGGTGGGCCGCACTGTTCGTGATCTGCCTGTCGGAGATCTGGAAGACCACGCCGTTCATCTCGCTGCTGCTGCTCGCCGGGCTGGCGCAGGTGCCGCGCGACCTGGACGAGGCGGCCACGGTGGACGGCGCGACCGCCTGGCAGCGGCTGCGCCGGGTCACCATCCCCAACATGAAGGCGGCGATCCTGGTGGCGGTGCTGTTCCGCACCCTGGACGCCTGGCGGATCTTCGACAACCCGTTCGTCATGACCCGCGGCCAGGAGCAGACCGCCACGCTGTCGTTCCTGACCTACGACCAGACCATCACCCGCACCTCGATCGGCATGGGCAACGCGGTCGGGGTGCTGCTGTTCCTGTCCGTGGTGCTGATCGCGGCGGTGTTCATCCGCGGCTTCCGGGTGGACCTGTCCCAGGTGAGGGGTGATCGCTGATGGAGACGGGGCGCTCCCGGGCGCTGTGGATCGTCGTGTCGCTGCTGATCCTGCTGTGGACGATCTTCCCGATCGGGTGGATCGCGATGCTGTCGTTCAAGCAGCCCGGGGAGATCGGCAACGTCCAGGGCTTCCTCCCCCGCGATTGGACCCTGGAGAACTACCGGACGGTGTTCTCCACCGGCCTGTTCACCTCCGCGCTGATCAACTCGATCGGCATCTCGCTGATCGCCACGTTCGTCGGGGTGGTGCTGGCGACGCTGGTGGCCTACGCGATCGCCCGGCTGGACTTCCCGGGCAAGCGGCTGATCCTGTCGTTCGCGCTGGCCATCGCGATGTTCCCGGTGGTGTCGCTGGTCGGGCCGCTGTTCGACCTGTGGCGCGAGCTCGGGCTGTACGACACCTGGCCGGGGCTGGTCATCCCCTACATCTCGTTCGCACTGCCGCTGGCGATCTGGACGCTGTCGGCGTTCTTCCGCGAGATCCCCTGGGAGATGGAGCAGGCCGCGCAGGTGGACGGGGCCACGACCTGGCAGGCCTTCCGCAAGGTGATCGTGCCGCTGGCGGCGCCGGGGGTGTTCACCGCGGCGATCCTGACGTTCTTCTTCTGCTGGAACGACTTCGTCTTCGGCATCTCGCTCACCTCCACCGACCGGGCCCGGCCGGTGCCCGCGGCGCTGGCGTTCTTCACCGGCCAGTCGCAGTTCGAGCAGCCCACCACGGCGATCTGCGCCGCGGCCGTGGTGGTGACGGTCCCGGTCGTGGTGATCGTGCTGCTGTTCCAGCGGCGGATCGTCGCGGGGCTGACGTCCGGCGCGGTCAAGGGCTGACGGGGCCGACTCGAGGAGGGGTGCGCCATGGCCGAGATCACGCTGACCAACATCGTCAAGAGGTACGGCGACGGCTATCCGGCCGTCAACGACGTCAGCCTGGACATCAAGGACGGCGAGTTCATGATCCTCGTCGGCCCGTCGGGCTGCGGCAAGTCCACGCTGCTGCGCATGATCGTGGGCCTGGAGGACATCACCTCCGGCGAGCTGCGCATCGGCGGCAGGGTCGTCAACAAGGTCGCGCCGCGCGCGCGGAACCTGGCGATGGTGTTCCAGAACTACGCGCTCTACCCGCATCTGACGGTGTTCGAGAACATCGCCTTCCCGCTGCGGCTGGCCAAGACGCCCGACGCCGAGGTGCGGCGGCGCGTCACCGAGACCGCCGCGCTGCTGGAGCTGACCGACCACCTGGAGCGCAGGCCAGCGAACCTGTCGGGCGGCCAGCGGCAGCGGGTGGCGATGGGCCGCGCGATCGTCCGCGACGCCGACGCGTTCCTGTTCGACGAGCCGCTGTCCAACCTGGACGCCAAGCTGCGCGGGCAGATGCGCACCGAGATCTCCCGGCTGCAGCGGCGCCTCGGCGTGACCACCGTGTACGTCACGCACGACCAGACCGAGGCGATGACGCTGGGCGACCGGGTGGCGGTGCTGCGCAAGGGCGTATTGCAGCAGGTGGGCAGCCCGCGCGAGCTGTACGAGCAGCCGGCCAACCTGTTCGTGGCCGGGTTCATCGGGTCGCCGTCGATGAACTTCCTGCCCGCCACCCTGGACGGCACCGTCCTGCAGACCCCGCTCGGCCGCTTCGACATGGGCGACCGGCGCAAGGCCGAGGCGGTCGGGGACCGCAAGGTCGTGCTGGCGGGCATCCGCCCCGAGCACTTCGAGGACGCCTCGCTGGTCGGCGCCGAGCGGCGGGAGCGCGGCTCGCTGCTGCGGGTGCGCGTGGACGTCACCGAGTGGCTGGGCAACGAGCTGTACGCCTACATCCCCTACGAGGCGCCGGCCGACGTGGCCGCGCGGCTGCGCGAGCTGTCGCGGGAGCTCGACAGCGACCAGCTGCGCACCCAGGCGGTCGTCGCGCTCGACGCGGCCAGCCTGATCGGCCCGGGGGACGAGGCCGAAGTGTGGATCGACACCTCGCGCGTCCACCTGTTCGACCCGGCGACGGGCGAGAACCTCACCCGCGACGAGGAGCGCGCGGCGGAGCTGGGACGGCTGGCGGACAAGGAGCGCGAGGCCCAGCGCCGCGTCCAACGGTCCGCACCCCGCGGGCCCGGCGACACGGCCGCGTCCGGAGCCGAAACCGCAGCCGGCTAGCACGCCGCCGGCACCGCCGGCGCCGGCCCGGTCCGCCCCGCGCCGCGCCCCTCGGCCGGGCGCCGCCGGCCGAAGTGCCGGTCGCCGACGCGGTGACGCGACGAACGCCCGGGGGAGGTCCGCCATCGAGGCATGTCTCGGCACATGGTGCGGTAGGTGGCCGGGCCGACCTGCCAGGCGGCCCGTGAGCGGCGGACCCGAGGGGACGGCGGCGACCTGGTCGATGCGCCCGGAAAAGCCGACGGACGCGGCACCGTCGCCGGTGGCCGCGTCCGTCGGCGGAGTCGGAAAGGGGGCTCAGGTCAGCGCGCTGCCCTTCTTCCAGGTCTCGTAGGGCAGCTGCCAGAACGACCAGCCGTTGTCCCACTGCAGCTTGCGCTTGGTGCCGGTGATGTCGACGACGTCGCCCGGCTGCACGGTGCGGTAGAACCAGATCGCGTCCTTGGCGGGCTGGCGGACGCAGCCGTGGCTGCAGTTGGCCCGGCCCAGGCAGTACTCCTCGCCCATCGACTGGTGCAGGTACTCGCCGCTGTTGGAGATGCGGACCGCCCAGTTGACCAGCAGGTCGTAGTAGCCGGGGTCGCCCTTCTTGCGGCCGGGCGCGGTCATCCGCACCGGGTTGCCCTTCTCCATGGTCAGGTGCGTGCCGCTGGTGGTGGTGTACTCCATGGTCTGCCCGTTGCCGCCGCTGACCGGCACCGAGCGCACCTTCTTGCCGTCCACCCGCACCGTCATGCGGTGCTTCTTCATGTTGATCTTGGTGATCCGGGCGGCGCCGATCTTGAAGGTGCGGTTGAGGTCCCTGGTGGCGTAGACGCCCTTGGCGACCCGGACCCCGGCCAGGTGCGCCTTCAGCTGCACCGTCTGGTGCGCGGGCCAGTACGTCCTGGTGCGGTAGACGACCTTCTGGTCGCCCATCCACCGCCAGGCGCCCTCGACCGGCTTCTCCGCGGTGACCTCCAGGGCCCGCTCGACCGCCGCCTTGTTGGCCACCGGACGGCTGAAGTCGATGATGATCGGCATGCCGACGCCGTAGGTCTTGCCGCGGTTGCCCTCGAGAATCCAGTCCAGCGAGGCGGTCGCGGTCTGCGCGGCGCTCGGCTTGAGCGTGCGGAACGTGCTGCTGGCCTGCGAAACGGTGCCGATGGAGTTCTTGGCGGTGGACGTCACCGTGAACTTGGTGCCGGGACGCAGCGTCCACTTGGACCGCCATTCGGTGCGCTGGGCGTTGAAGACGCCCTCCACCTGGGTGCCGTTCGCGGTGACACTGACCGTCTGCAGTGTCCCGCCGGACGCCTTCACCACCACGCCGCGGTCGGGGCGTGCCTTTTCGGTTCCCTGGACAGGGGTGATCGTCACCTTGGCGGCGGGGACCTTGGTGTCACCGCCGGTCGTCGTGGTCTTGTGAGTCTCGGAGGTCGAGCAGGCCGCCAGCCCCAGCGTTCCGACCAGCAGAACGATTCCGGCCGCCCGACGTCGATCAGCGATGCCGCGTGTACGCAACTGTGCCACCCCAGGCCGTCCCCGACTTTCCGCCCTGCAGAAGGGGCAGAGTGACCTCGAATGATAGGTCAAAAATAGATGATGTTGGAAAAATACCGGTTGTTCGGACTGCGGGGACGGCCCGCGGCATTACGATTCGCTATCGGTTGATCACGGTGGTCACTCGGTCCGGCGGCCGGACCCCGCCGGGAGGACGCGTCCGCGCACTTCACCGAAGCCCACGACGGATCCGTCGGCGCCGGGCGCGGTCGCGGAGACGGCGACCTCGTCGCCGTCCTCCAGGAAGGTGCGCTCCTCGCCGTTGACCAGCAGCGGCTCGCGGCCGCCCCAGGTCAGCTCGATGAACGCGCCGCGCTGGTCCTTCTCCGGGCCGGAGACGGTGCCGGAGGCGAACAGGTCGCCGGTGCGCGCACTGGCGCCGTTGACGGTCATGTGCGCCAGCATCTGCGCCGGCGACCAGTACATCTCCCGGTACGGCGGACGCGAGACGACCTGCCCGTTCCAGCTGACGGCCATCTCGATGTCCAGCCCCCACGGCTCCTTCTCCCGCAGGTAGGGGAGCGGCTCGGGCTGCTGCGGCGGGGTGGGGACGCGCGCGTGCTCCAGCGCCGCGAGCGGCACCACCCACGGCGACACCGACGTGGCGAAGCTCTTGCCCAGGAACGGCCCGAGCGGCACGTACTCCCACGCCTGGATGTCGCGGGCCGACCAGTCGTTGACGAGCACCGCGCCGAAGACGTGCTCGGCGAACTCCTCGCACGCCACCGGCGTGCCGAGCGGCGAGCCGACGCCGACGATGAAGCCGAGCTCGGCCTCGATGTCGAGGCGGCGGCTCGGCCCGAACCCGGGCGCGGCGTCGGCCGGGGCCTTGCGCTGCCCGCTGGGCCGGACGATGTCGGTGCCGGACACCACGACCGTCCCGGCGCGGCCGTGGTAGCCGACGGGAAGGTGCTTCCAGTTCGGCATGAGCGGCTCGGAGTCCGGGCGGAACAGCCGGCCCAGATTGGACGCGTGGTGCTCGGAGGCGTAGAAGTCGACGTAGTCCGCCACCTCGACCGGCAGATGCAGCGTGACCCGGGACGTGTCGTGGACCGCGGCGTCCGGCACGTCCCCGTGCGCCAGTTCGGTGATGCGTTCCCGGATCTCCGCCCAGCGGCGCGGCCCCTGCGCCATGAACCCGTTGAGCGAGGGCCGGGCGAAAACGTCGTCGTCCAGCGCGACCGCCAGATCGATCACCGAGTCGCCGAGGCGCACCCCCACCCGGGGAGCGGTTCCGGGCGTGGAGAAAACGCCGTAGGGGAGGTTGCCGACGCCGAAGGGGGAGCCGTCGGGAACGTCGATCCGGGTCATCGGGCCACTCCTTCGGTTTCCGCGAGTGCCGCCGGGAGCAGCCCCAGCGCCACCAGGTCGGTCAGGGGTTCGGCGATGCTGCACGTGCCGAACGACAGGAACCGGCTGCGGACGGCGGCGACCCGCGCCCCGTCCAGCCGCCGGACGCGCTCGGCGAGCACGGCGCCGTCGCGTTCGCCCAGCGTGCGCGCCAGTTCGCCGGCGGAGCGCCCGGCGAGCGCGTCGTCGACCGCCAGCAGCACGTTGAGGAAGCCGTGCTGCTCGAAGCCGGTCTCCGGGTCGGTGTTGCGGACGGCGTGGTGCAGCCCGGCGGTGGCCTTGAACGGCACGCCCGCGTCCACCACCGCCTTGATCGCGGCGGCCAGTTCGGCCTCGTCCGGATACATCTCGGCCCGCACGCCGCCGGTGCGGAACTTGGCCTTCCAGTCCGTGCCGGCCAGCCCGGCGACGATCTGCGGCCGCCGCTCGTCGCGCGGCACCTCCACCACCACGGTCGCGCCCTTCACCTGCCGCAGCTCGGCGAAGAACTCGTCCACCGGCATCCCCGCCGGCACCGCGACCTCCACGGACACCACGTCGTCGGCCCCGGCGGCCGCGGCGGCCTGGCGCGGGCCCGCGGGCGCCGTCACGATGAGCGGGAACGGCTCTCCCGGCTGGGCGCGCAGGTCGTCCAGCATGGGCGCCGCGACGACGAACGAGCCGACCAGCTCGGCGTAGTCGGCGCGCTTGTGCGCGCGGTGCGCGGGGACGGCGTCGGGCAGCGGCATCGACCCAGGGGGGAACACCGCCGCGTCGTCGCACAGTCCGCGGGCGAACGCGGGAACGGTCATCGCCGCCCTCCCGCCCAGCTCCACGCGTAGGCGGGGTCTTCGCAGGCCAGGCCGCCCTCGCCCAGCTCCAGCGGGCGGAACGTGTCCACCATGACGGCCAGCTCGTCGAAGAACTCCACGCCGATGCCGCCTTCGTAGGCGCCGGGCTGCGGCCCGTGCGCGATGCCGCCCGGGTGCACCGAGACCGACCCCTGCGCGATGCCCGAGCCCTTGCGCGCCTCGTAGTCGCCGCCGCAGTAGAACATGACCTCGTCGGAGTCCACGTTGGAGTGGTAGTACGGCACCGGGATGGCCAGGGGGTGGTAGTCCACCTTGCGCGGGACGAAGTTGCACACCACGAACCCCGGCCCCTCGAACACCTGGTGCACGGGCGGCGGCTGGTGGACCCGCCCCGTGATCGGCTCGAAGTCGCTGACGTTGAAGGTGAACGGGTAGAGGCAGCCGTCCCACCCCACCACGTCGAACGGGTGCCGCGCGTAGGTGAACCGGGTGCCGACGACCCCCGCCGACGTCCGGTGCTTGACCAGGACCTCCACGTCGGTGCCGTCGACCAGGATCGGCTCCTGGGGGCCGTGCAGGTCGCGTTCGCAGTACGGGGCGTGCTCCAGGAACTGCCCGAACCGCGACAGGTAGCGCTTGGGGGGCGCGACGTGCCCGTTGGCCTCGATGGCGTACGCGCGCAGCGGCGCGTCCCCCTCGGGCAGCCACCGGTGCGTGGTCGACGTCGGGATGACGACGTAGTCGCCTTCCCTCGCCTGCAGCGTGCCGAAGACGGTCTCCACGGTCGCCGTCCCCGACTCCACGTAGACGACCTCGTCGCCCAGCGCGTTGCGGTACAGCGGCGAGGGTGCGGCCGCGACCACGTAGGAGATGCGCACGTCGCCGTTGCCCAAGAGGAGCCTGCGGCCGGTGACGACGTCGGTCTCGCCCCACGTCTCCTTGGGGAACAGGTCGTGCAGCTTCAGATGCCGGGGCCGGAGCGGATGGTTGGGCGTCGTGGTCGCGTCCGGGATGTCCCACGGCTGCGAGTCCACGATCGCCGAGGGGATCTCGCGGTGGTACAGCAGCGAGGAGTCGGACGAGAAGCCCTCCTCGCCCATCAGCTCCTCGTAGTAGAGCCGTCCGCCGCCGTCCCGGTGCTGGATGTGCCGCTTGGGCGGCACATCGCCGACCCGCCGGTAGTACGCCATGATGCGTCCCTCCTCGCCGCCGCCTGGCAAAGTAGTTAATACATTTACTATCGCATCATCCGACGTCGTCCGCCACCCCCTGGTACCCCCCGGTCGGGAGCGAATCGGGCGCGGCCCGGCGAGGTGCCGGCCGGTCAGCTGCGCTCGCGCGCGTCGAACCGGCGGCGGCCCGCGATCAGCTTGTTCAGCAGCATGATCAGGATGTCCTGCTCGGTGTCGGTCAGCGCGTCCGCCCACTGCCGCTCGCGGGCGTTCTGCGCGGCGAATACCTCCAGCATCGCCTCCTGCCCCCGCTCGGTCAGCGACAGCACCACCGTCCGGCCGTCCCGCTCGCCCGGGGAGCGCACCAGCAGCCCGTCGGCCTCCAGCGACTTGGCCAGGTTGGACACCGCCGCCCTGGTCATCCCCGCCACCGCGGCGGCCCGGCCCGGCTCCAGCGGGCCCGCCAGCCAGGTGACGAACAGCAGCCGGAACCCCGCCCACGACAGCCCGCGCGGCCGGTGCACCGCCGCCTCCAGGTCGTAGGTGACGATCGCCGAGGCCCGGTTCAACGTCAGCAGCAGCCGCGTGGCCGTCCGGTGCCGGAACCCGAACTCCTCCGCCAGCCTCCGCTCGGCCAGCTCGACGAACGACCAGAAGTCCAACGCGTCCGTCCCACCCTCACCCGCCATGCCCCCAGCCTAGCCGCCAATAGTTAATACATGTATTAACTTTTCGGCGCAGCGCCCCCTGCCGACGGCCGCGCCGCGCGGCGCCAAGAAGGCCTTCGGCATACGGGCGGCCGCATGCGCTCGCGGTGCGATCGCTTCCAGCAGTCCGAGCTCGTCGAGGCGGCGGCAGTGGTCGCCGCCCGCACCGCCGTCCGGCCTCCCCCCTGCACGGTCGCCGAACGCCGCCGCCGGGTGCACGCGGCGACCGACGCGGGCGCCGCCCGCCGCAGCAGCGCGGCGGCGCCGGCGGCGGCGTGCGGCAGGGCGAGCGAAAAACTCGCGGCCGCGCCCACGGTCGTGCTCCCGGGCCTGCCGGTCAACGCCGACATCTGGGCGCCGGTCGTCGCGGCGGCCGGCGGCGCCCGCGCCGTCGACCTGCCCGGCCTCGGGATGAGCGCGGGACGCCACCGCGACTGGCCCGCCTGGCTCGCCGCGCTGGTGGCCGAGACCGGCGCCCGGCACCTGGTGGGCCACTCCATCGGCGCCGCCGCCGCCCGTCCGGGCGAGGTGCACCGGCTCACCCTCGTGTCGCCGTTCTTCCTGCAGGAACGCCCCGGCGCGATCGCCAGGTGGGCGCCGCTGACCCGCCGGTACCTGAGGCGGGCGCGTCCCGAGGCGCTGGCCCGGCGGCTCACCGGCGACACGGCGCACGCGGCGGCGCTCCGTTCGAGCGCGGCGGACCTTCGCCGCGGCACGGTCGCGGCCACCGCCGCCCGGCTCCCGGCCGCCACCGCGCGGCCGCGATGGCGCGACGAACTCAAGGCCAAGCTGCGGCGCTTCCCGGGGCGCGTGCACGTCGTCGTGGGCTCCCGCGATCCGCGCACCCCCGAAGGGCAGGAGCTGCCGGCCGCGCTCCCCCACGCCACCGTGACGGTCGTCGCGGACGCGGGGCACCACCTGCACCTGACGCATCCGCACGAGGTGGCACGGGCCGTCCGCGCACACGGCACCGAGCCGAGCCCCACGTCACCGTGACGCGCCCTGAGGAAAACCGGCGCAGGCGCCCCCGGCTCACCCTGACAGGGCCTTGAGGAGAGTGGGGACCTGGCTGTGCTCCACGTCCTTGGTGGCGGTCAGCAGGGTCAGGGGGCCGGACGCGGCGAGCTCCCGGAGCCGGGCGAGTGCCCGTGCGTGGGCCTCGTCGGCGAGTTCGGCTTCGTAGCGGCGGCAGAACTCCTCATAGCGGGACGCGTCGTGCCCGTACCAGCGGCGTAGTTCGGTCGACGGGGCGACATCCTTGAGCCACTCGTCGATGCGCGCGGAGTCCTTGGACAGGCCACGCGGCCAGAGACGGTCCACGAGGACGCGTATGCCGTCCTGGGGTTCGGGCTCGTCGTAGGCCCGGCGCACTCTGGGCTTGGACGGTGTGCTCATGGGCCAGATCATGCCCGCATCCCCTGCGGCCATTCACATCCCACCGGGTGGCACTAGGCTGCGAGGCGGCGGGCCGTAGCGCATAGGTCGTCGCGCCCGGTCTCCAAAACCGGGAGGACGCCGGTTCGAGTCCGGCCGGCCCGCCCCTCGGCGAATTCCGGACGCATCATCACGTTCTCTGGTACCTATGCCGGATGTCCGAATTCGCCTCCCCGACCACAACTGAAAACAGCGTGCACGACCCGGCCGCGTACGCCCGGCAGCTCATGGACCGAGGCGACATCGACGCGGCCCTGCCCTGGCTCGAGCGGGCCGGCCGCGCGGGCGACGCGTCCTGCGCCCGCACGCTGGCCGCGGTGCTGCGCGACCGCGGCGACTACGAGCGGGCCGAGCGGTGGTACCGCGCCGCGGCCGACCGCGACGGCGGATGCGCGTTCGGCTTGGCCGTGCTGCTGGAGAAGTCGGGCGACACGGCGGGCGCGGCGCGGTGGTACGCGCGGGGCGCCGAGCTGGGCAGCGCGCAATGCCGGACGGCGGCGGCGCTGCTGTCGGCCGCGCAGGGGCGGCAGGACGAGGCGGAACGGCTCCTCGGGGAGGCCCTGGCGGCGGGCGACCGGACGGCCGGGCAGGCCCTGGAGGCGATGGAGCGGTTCCGCTCCTTCGTCCGCCGGGGCGAGGACACGGTCGCCGAGGCCGTCGCGGGAGGGGACCACGCGATGGCGCTCGACGCCGTCGCCGAACTCGGGCGGGACGTCGCCGGCTTCCGCGCCTACGCCTCCTTCCAGGACGACGCGGTGCGGCTGTTCGACAAGGTCGCCGACGCGGCGGACGACAACAGGCCGCTCGTCTGGAAGGGCCTGCTGCTGGAACGCGTCGACCGGTGGGACGAGGCCCGTCGGGCGCTGGAGGAGGCGGCGCGGCGTTACCCCGGCAGGCCCTACGCGCCGTTCACGCTGGGCGTCCTGTGCCGGGAGCGGGGGCTTGTGGGGGAGGCCGAGCACTGGCTGAAAAGGGGCGCCGCCCTCGCGGACGCGTCCTCGATGTGGGAGCTGGCCGGCCTGTGCCTGCGCCAGCGCCGCTTCGCCGAGGCCCGCGACTGGTACACCGCCTACGGCGAGCACGCCGGTGACGACGACCACCGCGACGTCGAAGGGGCGCTGGAGCGCGTGGAGGCGCAGCGGCGGACGGCAGGAGCGGCCCCGGCGGCGGACGCCGGGCGGCTGGACGGGCTCCGCGCCGCCACCGAAGGCGGCAGCCCGGACGCGGCCGTCGAACTGGCCGGGCTGCTCGAAGAGGCCGGACGGTTCGCCGAGGCCGCCCGCTGGTACGGCATGGCGGCCGAGACCGGGGACGTCGAGGCCGGGCTGGCCCTGGGGGAGCTGCTGTACGGGCGGTGCGAGGCCGAGCCGCGGCACGTGGTCGGGTGGTTCCTGCCGGCGGCCGCGGCGGCCTACGAACGGGCCCGTGCCGCGTCCGAGCCGGACGAGGCGGACGTACGGCTCGTCGAGCGCGCCGGGCACCTGCTGCTGATCGCCAACGACGCGTTCAACGCCGAGCGGTGGCTGCGCCGCGCCGCCCGGCTCGGGCACGGCAAGGCCGCGTGGTGGTGCGGCGACCGGTCCGAGGAGTACGGCGACGTGCAGGAGGCCGAGCGCATGTGGGCGCTGGCCGCGCGGCGCGGCGTGGCGTGGTGCGGCTGGCCCGCGGGGCGCAGCATGGTGCGGCGCGGCGCGTACGCGGAGGCCGAACCGCTGCTGCGGCTGGCCTGGGACGGCCGCCACGACGAGCCTCCGCTGCACGAGGCCGCCTACTGGCTGGGCCTGTCGCTGCGCGGCCAGGGCCGCCTGGAGGAGGCGGCGCGGTGGCTGCGCACCGCCGTGGACGTCCACCACCGCGTGCGCACCGCCATGGGCACCGCGCGGTTCGATCCGCGCGCCGCCCTGGCCGAGGTGCTGGACGAGGTGAGCCGACGCGACGAACAAAAGGGAGAAGCCGGGCGGGGCGATCGCTAAGATCACCATAGGTGATGGGCCGTAGCGCAGAGGTCGTCGCGCCTTGTGTGCACACTGGAGGACGCCGGTTCGAATCCGGCCGGCCCATCACCCCTTTCGCACGGGGGAGCCAGCGCGGTGGCGTCGATCGAATCGGAGCCGACTCAAGCCGATATCGACGCGTGCCTACGGGTGCTGGGGCATGTGGCCGCGGCGGACCCCGGCGATCCGCGCTGGCAGCAGGTGCGGCGCGCCGTCGGCGACGCGTACCGGGCGGACAAGAAGGCGCGCAAGGCGGCGCGGCGCGAGGAGCGGCGGCGGCACGACAGGCAGGCCCTGGCCGCGTCCGAACGCCACCGCGAGCAGGACCCCGCGCCCGATCCGGCCCCCGATCCCGCGCCCGGCCCGGCGCGTGAGCAGGCGCCGCGGCGGCTGGTCCGCGCGCGGCGCTGCTACGTCTGCAAGGCGCCCTACCGGCAGGTGCACCCGCAGTACCACTCGATGTGCCCGCCGTGCGCGCAGGAGAACGCCGACCGCCGGCACGCCCGCGCCGACCTGCGCGGCCGCCGCGCACTGGTGACCGGCGGCCGGGTGAAGATCGGTTTCCACACGGCGCTGAAGCTGCTGCGCGACGGCGCCGAGGTGCTGGTGACGACCCGGTTCCCCCGGGACGCGGCGCGCCGGTTCGCCGCCGTCTGCGACGCCCGCGACTGGCTCGACCGCCTGCACGTCCACGGCGTCGACTTCCTCGACCTGCCCGCCGTGGCCGACCTGGTCGAGCTGGTGCACCGGCGGTTCGACCACCTCGACATCCTGGTCAACAACGCCGCCCAGACGATCCGCCGCCCGCCCGCCTACTACCGCGAGGTGCGCGCCGCCGAGGACCGCGCGCTGACCGGCGCCGCCGCGCGCGTCGCCGTGTCCGGTGCGGCCCGTCCCGCGCTCACCGCCGGGCAGGCCCCCGATGCCCTTCCGGACGCGGGCTGGGAGGCGCTGTCGGAGGCGGGCTGGGAGGCGCTGTTCCCGGCCGGGCGCACCGACGAGACCGGCCAACCGCTCGACCTGCGCGACCGCAACAGCTGGGTGCTGCGGCTGGCGGAGGTGCCGCCCGGGGAATGGCTGGAGGTGCACGTGGTGAACGCCTTCGTGCCGTTCCTGCTGACCTCCCGGCTGCGCGGCCTGATGGAGGCGTCCCCGCACCCGGACCGGTACGTGGTGCAGGTGTCGGCGATGGAGGGCAGCTTCTCGCGGTCGTACAAGTCCGCGATGCACCCGCACACCAACATGGCCAAAGCCTCGCTGAACATGATGACCCGGACGTCGGCCGCCGACTACGCCGCGTCCGGCATCTACATGAACAGCGTCGACACCGGCTGGGTCACCGACGAGCGGCCCCACCCCAGCCGCATGGAGCAGCGCGCGCTCGGCTTCCGCCCGCCGCTGGACGTCATCGACGGGGCCGCCCGCGTGTACGACCCCATCGTGCGGGGCGTGCGCGGCGAACCCGTGCATGGACTGTTCCTCAAGGACTACCGCCCAGTGGAGTGGTGATGACTGCCCCCGAGGCACAGCCCACACCGGTGCGTTGCCCCGCCATCGAACACCCCGACGTCCCGGCGGCCGACCCGGCCGCGCTGGAACCGCTGCTGGCGCGCCTGAGCGAGGCGTCCGCGGTCGACACCGACGAGACGTTCCCCCTGGGCACGCTGCGCCCTGACGGCCGTGTCGACCTGTGCAAGCAGGGCCTGGGGGCGCAGGGCGTCGCGCGCCTCATGCCGGTGGCCGCCGCGTCGCCCCACGCCGTGCACCTGCTGCTGGGCACCAACGCCATGGGCAACGAGGGTGTGCGCACCATCGCGCGGGCGCTCGTCCCCGGGCACGGCGTCGAAACCCTCTACATGGGCTGCAACCGCATCGACGGCGAGGGTGTCGCCGTGCTCGCCGAACGGCTGGCGGACGACGACACGGTGCGGGCCGTGTGGCTCAAGCGCAACCCCGTCCGCGACAAGGGGGTGCGTGCGCTCGCGGCCATGCTCCGCCGCAACACGACGATCCGCACCCTCGACCTGGTCAACACGGGCGTCACCCTGGACGGGCTGCGCGCATTGCGGGACGCACTGGCGGAACGCCCGCAACCGGTCGAGCGCCTCTTCCTCGGGGGCAACGGCTTCGCCGCCGACGCGGCGCCCCTGCTGGCCTCCCTCATACGCGACGCGGGCGTGCGCGATCTGTACGTCCCGTCGAATCACCTGGGGGACGCGGGCGCCGCCGCCCTGGCCGAGGCGGCGGACCCGGCCCGTCCCGTACGGCTGGGGCTGGGCGGCAACGGCATCGGCCCCGACGGCGCGCGCGCTCTGGCGGACGCCCTCGACGGCATCGAAGCACTCGACCTCGGGCGCCCGCCGTCGCAACGCGCCCTGGGCGCACCCGGCAACGCCACCGGCGACGAAGGCGCGTCCGCCCTCGCCGACGCCGTCCCCGGCAGCCCCCTGCGCACCCTGAACCTCGCCCACTCCGGTATCACCGGACGCGGAGCCAAGCGACTGCTGGCCCGGGTGAGCGACAACGCGACGCGCCTGGAGCAGGTGCGGCTCGGCCCCAACGTCCCGCGCCGCGTCAAGCGCGCGCTGAACGCCCTGATGCGCCCCCTCACCCCGGCCCACCCAGACATCCGACTGATCGGGAGCGTCTACCGGTGAGCGAACCCGACACCCCCGCCCAGCCGAAACCGGGCACCCACGCGTGCCTTCCGTTCGACCACGTACGCGCGGGCATGTGGGCGCGGACCCGCCGGTACGCGGTGCCCCGCTGGATGATCGAGGAGGCGACGGAACGGCGCCTGGCCGGGGACTGGCGGGGCGCCTGCGCCGCCGCCGGCGTCGACGTCGCCTTCGACCTGGCCGAGGTGGCCCGCCGGCAGGGCCCGGCCGTCGCCGAGGCGCTGGAGGACGATCTGCGCCACTTCGCGCCCGACCTGCTGCGCTGGCACCTGCCCCGCTACGAGGAGGAGGGGCGCAGACAGACGCTGATCAAGCCCAACCGCGTGATCGTGCTGAACGAGTACGGCCGACAGCGGCGCGCCGCCCTGCAGGTCGTCACCCCCGGCGGTGCCCCGCAGCGGCTGGCGTTGCGGTTCGGCCCGGTGACCCCCGCCGATGCGAGGACGGTTCTGCTCCAACTCGACTGGTCGGCGGCGCGCCACGTGTGGGACGCGCGGCACGCGCACGAACTCCTCGCCCGGCAAGGCGGCCTGGACCGCGCCCCGTTCTTCAACGCCGACGGCACCCCGCGCCGCCCGGACGAACTGCCCGCCGAGAACCCGGGCCCGGACGACCCCGTCCGCTTCGCTGAATGGATCACGCTGCTGCAGGACCGCGGCGACCTGGAGCAGGCGCTCGCCGCCGCGGACATCGCCCTGGAGAACCGCGGCGAGGCCCCCGGCATTTTGCACGACAGCCCGCTGACCGGGCTGCCCAAGAGCGTGCTGGCCGTCCACCGGCTGCGCCATGAGCTGCGGCGGCTGGCCCGCACGGGCATCGACTGGTACATCCCGTTCGGCGACCAGCTGATGGGGTGGCCGCACGACTTCGTCGCCGCGGCGCACCACGAAGACGCCGACGATCCGACGCGCTCCCGCCTGCGCCTCGTCCTGTACAACGGCGAGTCCTACAAACGACTCCAGAAACACAGCCGACACCATGAGCGTCGCGCTGCTCTCCCGCTGCCCGAGGTGTACTGGCGGCGCCTGCCCGACCTGGATCTGCTGCGCGCCGGACGGCTCACGCCCGAGGACCTGCACCCGCTGGTGCGTTCGGCGCTGTTCCCCGCGCGGGACGCGCCCGGCGACGGCCGCCCGATCGGCCCGCCCGACCCCGAGCCGTCCCCGGTCGTCCGCGTCCGCTGCCGGAACGTGTGGCACAAGGTGTCGTACCGGGACGGTGCCCTGCACATGCACGACCACACTGACGAGGAGCGGCGGCGCGAGGAGGCGCTCAAGGCGCTCGGCGGCCCGGTCCTCGGCTGCTTCGCCGTCCGCCGGAGCTGGACGTCCGCCGGACGGATGCCGCGCGCCCTGCGCGCCCAGCGCAACGAGCTGTTCTACCGGATGCGGCACGGCGACACGCTCGGCGTGCTCCGCATGCTCGACCTGGGGTGCGACCCGCACGCGCGCGACGGCCGGAAGGACACGCTCCTGCACCTGCTCCACCACGTCGACCACCGGCTGCTGCTGCCGCGCCTGCTGGCGGCCGGCCTCGACCTGGAGGCGCTCGACGAACTCCACCGCACTCCGCTGTTCCGCGCCGTCGAAGAGGACGCCTCGGCGGACCTCGTCCGGGCGCTGGTGCAGGCCGGGGCGCGCACCGACGTCCGCTGCTTCGTCTACACGGAGGGCGAAGTGGACCTCGCCGAGCTGATCGACATCCGCGACCGGCGCGACCTGGACTTCCTCAAGGAGCTGGTCGCCGCACAGGGGAACGCATGACCGACGAAGCCGCCCGCGAGCCCGCCCGCGACCCCATCCGTGACCCCATCCGTGACCCCATCCGTGACCCCATCCGTGACCCCATCCGTGACCATGACGCCCTCGCCCTGGCCGACGAGCTCAACCGGCGCGCCGGGGCGTGGCGCACCGAACCCGCCGAAGACCACCGGTTCGAGGCGCTGGCGCTCGCGGTCACCGCGAACCTGCCGGTCCTGCTGTGGGGCGAGCCGGGCATCGGCAAGTCCGCCGGGATGCGCCAGCTCGCCGACGGCCTCGGCGTCCCCCTGGAGACGGTGATCGCCAGCGTGCACGAGCCGTCCGACTTCGCCGGGCTGCCGATCGTCGGCGACGACCCGGCCGCCACCGGCGTGCCGATGGCGCCGCCGGACTGGGCGGTGCGCGTCGCCCGCGCCGGCCGCGGCCTGGTGTTCTTCGACGAGCTGTCGTCCGCGCCGCCCGCCGTCCAGGCCGCCCTGCTGCGCGTGGTGCTGGAACGCCGCGTCGGCAGCCTGACCCTGCCCGAGCCGGTGCGCGTCGTCGCGGCCGCCAACCCGCCGTCCAGCGCCGCCGACGGCTGGCACCTGAGCCCGCCGCTGGCCAACCGGTTCGTCCACCTCCACTGGACGCACGACCCGCGCACCGTGGCACGCGGCATGGCGGGCACCTGGCCGCAGGTCTCCATCCCCAGGATCGACCCCGCGCGGATGCCGTCCGCGGTGGCGCGGGCCCGCGGCGCGGTGTCGGGCTTCCTCACCGCGCGCCCCGGCCTGACCCACCAGCTGCCCGGCGACGCCGAGGCGCGCGGCGGCGCCTGGCCCTCGCCGCGCAGCTGGGAGATGGTGCTGCGGCTGCTCGCCACCGGGTACGCCACGGGCGCCGGACGCGAGGCGCTGTCGACCGTCGTCGTCGGCGCCGTCGGCGAGGGCGCCGGCCTGGAACTGCTGGCCTACCTGGACAACCTCGACCTGCCCGACCCCGACCGGGTACTGGCCGACCCGGACGCGTTCGCGCTGCCCGACCGCGGCGACCGGCAGCTGGCGTTCCTCACCTCGGTGGTCGCGGCCGTCCAGGGCCGGCTCACCCGCGGCCGCTGGGAGGCGGGCTGGACGGTGCTGGCCAAGGCGGTCGACGCGGGCATCCCGGACGTCGCGGCGCGCGCGGCGGTCGACCTGGCCGCCCTGCGCGACGTCGACTGGCCCGTGCCCAGCGGCATCGACGCGTTCCTGGACCTGCTGCAGCTGTCGGGCGCGCTCACCGGCGACCGCTGATGGCCGGGCCTTCCGCACCGGACCTGGACCGGACCAAGCTGCTGGCCGCCCGGTTCCGCGCCGCATCGCAGCGCCCCTACCTGGCGTCCGCGCTGTACTCGCTGTCGGTCGTCCCGTCCACCGCCGTCCCGACGATGGGCGTCGACCGGTACTGGCGCTGCTACGTGTCGCCCGCGTTCGTCGACGCCACCCCCGTGGAGGAGCTGGCGGGCGTGTGGATCCACGAGGTCGCGCACCTGCTGCGCGACCACCACGGCCGCGCCGACCGGCTGGCCCCGGAGCTGCGCCGGGACCGGCTGCGCGTCAACATCGCCCAGGACTGCGAGATCAACGACGACCTGCTCGCCGACGGGCTGCCCCTGCCCGCGGGCCGCGTCACGCCCGCCGCCTACGACCTGCCGCCCGGCCGGCTGTTCGAGGAGTACCTGCCGGACGTGCCCGCCACCGGCGGCCACGACTGCGGATCGGGCGCCCACGGCGAACCCTCCCCGTGGGACCTCGGCGCCGCCGACGGCACCGCCGCCCGCGTCACCGAGACCGAGGCCGAGGCGATCCGCCGGCACACCGCCGAGGCCATGCGCGCCCACCACCGCAACCGCGGCGACCTCCCCGCCGGATGGCGCCGCTGGGCCGAACAGGTGCTGGAACCGGCCGTCGACTGGCGGCGCGTGCTGGCCGGGGCCGTCCGCGAGGCGCTGTCGTGGGCGAGCGGCGCCGCCGACTACACCTACCGCCGCCCGTCCCGCCGCGGCCCGGCCCTGCGCGGCGTCGTCCTGCCGAGCCTGCGCCGCCCGCTGCCGCGCGTCGCCATCGTCATCGACACCTCCGGCTCGATGGGGGAGGAGGCGCTGGCCGCCGCGCTCGCCGAGGTCACCGGGGTGCTGCGCGAGGTGGGCGTGCGCGGCGACCGCGTCACCGTGCTCAGCGTGGACGCCGACGTGCAGGCCGCGTCGCGGGTCACCTCGGCCGACCAGGTCGAGCTGAGGGGCGGCGGCGGAACCGACATGCGCGTGGGGATCCGCCGGGCCCTGGACGTGCCGCACCCGCCCGGCGTCGTCATCGTCCTCACCGACGGCTTCACCCCCTGGCCGGACGAGCCCGCCGCCTGCCGGCTGATCGCGGTGCTCATCGGCGCGGACGCCCCGGAGCCCCCCTCCTGGGCCGAGACGATCCGCGTACCGCGCCCCTGACCGCCTCGGGCACCCCGCCGCCCGTAACGCCGCACATCAGCGTCCCCCCTCCGCAGGAAGGCCACACGATCGCACTCGGCCAGGGGACCACCTGGCCACCGCGCCCCCTGCCCGCAGGCCGAACACACGACGCCCGGGCCGTGCCGGCGGTCGCGGCCGTCATCGTGCTCGGACCCGCCGCCCGCGAGCCGAACGCGTGACGCATGAGGCCGCGTCAGGCGCGGATGACGAACCACAGGAGCGTCTCGGTGGGGGTCTGCTCCAGGCCCCACTCCTCGGCGAGGCTGTCGATGACCAGCAGCCCGCGGCCGTGGTCGGCCGGCTGCCGGCACGCGGCGCCGGCGTCCCCGGGCCGCTCCGGCCGGCACGGCCCGCCGGCCTCGTCCTCGGCCTCGGGCGCGTGGCCCGGGCTCCGCGCGGGGCCCTCGTCGCGGACCTCGACGCGCAGCCGCCGCCCGTCCGTGGCCACGTCGATCTGCACCACCCCGGTGCCGTGCAGGACGGCGTTGGCGACGGCCTCGGCGGTCATCAGCTCGATGTCGTCCAGCGCCACCGGATCGTCCACCACCTTGGCGGCGCGTTCCCGGACGATCCTGCGGGCGGCCCGCCCCTGCCGCGCGCCGCCGGTGAGGGCCAGCCGCTCGCCGAGGGCGTCCATCGCGGCGGTCATGGCGTCACTGCCGGTAGCGGCCGCCGCGCGGCGGAGTGCGGGAGGCCCCGCGTCCGTCGGGCCGGGTTCGTCCTGCCGAGCATCACGTGATCACCATTCCGCGGTCGAGTGCGCACCGCAATCATTCCCCTGCGCAGAGTGATGGGCAATGTGGCGCGCACACCGATGTTGACCTGATGTGGACACGCCCGCGAACTGCGCTTCCACTGCACGTCATCCGGATGTCGTAACGCCCAATCATGCCCACATATCTACGACAATCTCCGCAATTCGCGCAGAAGTAGCGGTCGGGCGCCTGCGGGCGGCGCCGCTCTTGGAGCGCCCCTGCCGCGATCCGCTAGAGCCGGGCAGGCGACCGGCAGACAGGCGCCCGGAGCAGGGCACTCGAATCGCCCCTCCACAGAATGCCTTTTTCGGATGGTCCGTTAATCGCCATTTATCAGACCGCTGACAAGTCGCCCGCGCAGTTGCCGCTTTCTCTGCGTGGTGCCCGGCACCGCGGCGGGCCGATAGTCGGAGACCGTGTTGCTCGACTGGTTCCCCGACTGCAGGGAGGGTGCCCATGGCGGCTGACCCCGAAGGCTTCGACGCCGACGTGGTCGTGATCGGATCGGGGTTCGGCGGCAGCGTCTCGGCGCTGCGGCTCACCGAGAAGGGGGACCGGGTCGCCGTCCTGGAGGCCGGCCGCCGCTACGACGAGTCCAACCTGCCCAAGACCTCCTGGCGTCTGCGGCGGTACCTGTGGATGCCGCGCCTGGGCCTGCGCGGCATCCAGCGGATGCACCTGGTGCGGGGCAAGGCCGGCGTGCTCGTGCTGGCCGGTGCCGGGGTCGGCGGCGGTTCACTCGTCTACGCCAACACCCTCTACCAGCCGCCCCGCCCGTTCTTCACCGACCGCCAGTGGGGGCACATCACCGACTGGCAGGACGAACTCCAACCGTTCTACGACCAGGCCCGCCGAATGCTCGGCGTCACCGTCAACCCCCTGGTCACCCCGGCGGACGAGGCGATGCGCCGCGTCGCCGAACGGATGGGCGTGGGCGACACCTACCACCCGACCCCCGTCGGGGTGTTCTTCGGGGACGAGCACACCGAACCGGGGGAGGAGACGGACGATCCCTACTTCGGAGGCGCCGGCCCCCGGCGCAGCGCATGCACGGCCTGCGGCGGCTGCATGGTCGGCTGCAAGGTGGGCGCGAAGAACATTCTCACCAAGAACTACCTCTACCTGGCCGAACGCGCCGGCGCCGCAATCGTCCCCGACACCACCGTCACGGCCGTCGTCCCCCGACCGGACGGCGGCTACGACATACACGCCGTCCGCTCCGGAGCGCTCCCCGGCCGCCGCCGGGTGCGGCTCTCCGCGCAACAGGTCGTCTTCGCCGCCGGCACGTACGGCACCCAACGGCTGCTGCACCGGATGCGTGCCAAGGGCGTCCTTCCCCACCTGTCCCCGCGGCTGGGTGAGCTGACCCGCACCAACTCCGAAGCGCTTCTGGGCGTGGAACGCCTGACCCTGTGGCACCGCCCCGAGGACGTCGACCACAGCACCGGCCTGGCCATCACCTCGTCCTTCCACCCCGACGAGCACACGCACATCGAACCGACGCGCTACGGGGCGGGCCAGAACCTCATGGGGCTCATCCGGACCCTGCTCATCGACGGCGGCGGCCGCCTCCCGCGCTGGGCCAAGTTCCTCGGCCATGCCCTACGGCGACCCGACGTCGTCCTACGCGGCCTCTCCCTACGGGACTGGTCACGGCGCACCATCATCGCCCTCGTCATGCAGACCGCCGACAACTCCATCACCGTGACCGAACGCCGCACCCTCCTGGGCCGCCGCCTGACGGCCCGCCAGGGCATCGGCGAACCGAACCCCACCTGGATCCCCGTCGCGCACAAGGCCGTGCGGCTGCTGGCAGAAGAACTCGACGCCACCCCCGGCGGCACGTGGTTCGACCTGTTCAACATCCCGACCACCGCCCACTTCATCGGAGGCTGCGTCATCGGCGACTCCCCCGAGACGGGAGTCATCGACCCCTACCACCGCGTCTACGGGCATCCGGGCCTGCACATCGTCGACGGGTCCGCCGTGACCGCGAACCTGGGTGTCAACCCGTCGCTCACCATCACCGCCCAGGCCGAACGCGCCATGAGCTTCTGGCCCAACCGCGGCGACGCCGACCCCCGCCCCCCGCTGGGCGCGCCCTACCGCCGCATCCGCAGCGTCCCACCGCGCAACCCCGCCGTCCCACCCGACGCCCCGGCCGCGCTCACCCTGCCGGAACCACCGGCGGAAGTGCCCTAACGGGCGACGACCAGCGAACCGTCGGCGAGCAACTCCGCGATGGAGCGCTCGAAGATGTACGCGGTGCCGCCCCCGGGCTGGTCGAACGACGGCAGCGTCACGCCCATCAGCACCTTCAGCGGCCGCTGCAACCGGAACATCTGGTAGGGGCGGTTCGCCCCGTCCGGCGGCAGCGACCGCTGGGGGACGGGCGTGCCCGCGGTGAACGCCACGTTCCCGCTGTTGTCGCCATAGCGGTCGACCGTCGTCCCCGGGGGCAGCTCGATCATCTGCCGGTTGCGGAACAGACCGAGCGGGGGCTCGCCCGGAAGCGGCTCGATCGACCCGTCCTTGCGCTTGCGCCCTGGCTTGAACAGCAGACCACCGACCAGATACGTCGCCGCCTGCTCAGGGTTCTCGAACGTGGCCTGCCTGCGCTGCTCCCCGTGACGCGACTGGAAAACCGCCCAGCGGCCCCCCTCCGGCACCATGCACCAGGCGCCGTCCACGACCTCACCGATCCGGTACGCGCCGGAGTCCACGCCCAGTTCCGTCAATCGACGCTTCAGCTCCGCCGCCCACTCGTCCGGCGGAGCCACCTGCACGTGAGGCGGCGGCATCGGCGGCGCCCCCGGGAACGGCCCCGGCCCACCCGGGTAGGCCTGCCCGAACCCCGGCGGCCACGCGGGCGCAGGCGGCACGGGCGGAGGCGCACCGAAAGGCACAGCACCGGGCCCGTGCGGCCCCGGAAACGGTGCCGGAGGCGGTTGGGGCGGCCCGGGGGGAGGCAGCGGCACGGGCGGATCCGGCTCCCGCTGACCGGTCGCGATCTCGATCGCCATGTCCATCGCGGCGTCGTCCACCTCGGCGGGCTGGAAGCCCCGCGCCCGGATGTGATGCACCAGCTCGGGCTGCGGCGGAATGCCGTGCTCCTTGAGGTAGTAGTAGACGGCCCCCGCCCACACCCACGTGCCGTCCGTGTGGAAGATCAGGGGCACCTTGTCCCCCCGGGACGGATCGACCTGGTCCGGCGCGAACGACCGCGCCGCCATGACCACCTTCCCGTTGCGCAGGTACTCCACCACGCGCTCGACCTCGTGCTCTGGCACAGGAGGACGCGACACCGGCGGCCGCTTCCCGTGCTCCCCACCGTCGTCGAACACCCGCGCCAGATGCATGCCCCCAGAACATAGCGCGAGCCGCCCCATCGAATTGAGCCGTCAGGGGCGGCCGCACCGTTCCACTGGTATGGGAATCCTGCTCCGCCTGCTCACAGCCGCCGGCCTGGCGGCCGACGCCTACGTCCACTGGCAGTTCGCACCGGAAATGGCCCCCGGCCCCCGCGGCAGCGACGGCACCATCCCCGGCGACGACCTCTTCCGGGCCCAGGCCGTCCTCGCCGCGGTATCGGGCCTTCTCGTCCTCGCCTGGGCCCGCAAATGGACCTATGCGATCGCCTTCCTCGTCGCCGGAAGCGCCGTCGGGGCCCTCCTCCTCTACTACTACGTGGACGTCGGCCGACTCGGCCCCATCCCCGCCATGCACGACCCCAGGTGGTACACCGATAAGACAATCAGCCTCGTAGGCGAAGGCATAGCAACTCTCGCCGCCGCCATAGGTTTCCTGACCACCCCCCGCCCCACTCAGGAGCAGCCCTGAAGTCCTGCGCCGCCCCACCCCGCGTGGGATATCGTGGCCGACCATGACGCCTCCCGACTGGTCGGATATACGTGAACGGCTCGCCCGCCTGGCCGCCAATGACACGGGTGATGATCCCGGGGCGATGAGTCACAGGTGGCGCCTTGAGCCGCCGCTGAGCGCCGCCGAGCTCCAGGAGCTCGAGGAGCAGCTGCGGGTGGAGCTGCCCGGCGAGTACCGATCCTTTCTCCTGGAGGCCGGCAGAGGAGGAGCAGGACCCGCGTACGGCCTTTTCCCGGTCCGCCGAGTGGACGGGCGATGGCGCTGGGAGGGCGACGGCGCCGACCTGACCGACCTCGACACGCTGGCGCACCCCTTTCCGCACACCGAGGCGTTCAACCCGGCCGACGCGTTGCCCGACCCGCCCGACCCAGGGGACTACGGCTCGCACGAAGCCTTCAGCGAGGCCGAGGACGCCTACTGGAAGAAATTCGAGGAGGTCGTCTGCCGGCCTGAGTATTCGGTCGGGCTCCTGTACCTGTGCCACCTGGGCTGTGCACTACGCGAGGCACTCGTCGTCAGCGGCCCGGCAAGGGGCCAGATGTGGGCGGACGACATGGCCGACGGCTGCGGTTTCCGGCCGCTGCTCGATACCGACGGGAAGCCGATGGGATTCGCCCGCTGGTACCGCCGGTGGCTGGACGAGGCCGAAGCCCAGTACGTCCCGCAAACAGACCCGTAACCAACCCCCTGTCGCACAGGCCGAAGCGTGCCCATCAATCCGAACGACGGCCCGATTTGGCACAAGACAGCGTGGCCGCACAAGCCAAGGACAGCGAGGGACACCAGCCCCCAGACACGCTGACGAATACAGATGCGGCCGACGCACTCGTCCGCCGGGCGTCGACCGTCCTCACCATCACCACCCAGACCGAACACGCCATAAGCTTCTGGCCCCACCGGCGGCAGCAGGGCGCAGCGGGCATGCAGGACCGCTCCAGCCGCCCGCATCACAGCCCCCACCGGACACCACCGCACGTCGAGGCGCAGATGCTCACCCTGCGCCGCATCGCATCGGCCCGGTCTGCCCGCACCGGCCTCGCGCCCTCCACCGCCCACCGCATCCTGGCGCGCCACGGACTGCCGCCCCTGGCGGCATGCGACCGAGCCACGGGCGAACCCATCCGCCGCTTGCGAGCACCAGTGCCCCGGCGACCTAGGTGTGCTGTTCGGGGACGTTGGTGACAGGCGACACGCCCCGGACAGTTCTCGAACGACAAGAGGGCCTTCTGGTTCCGGTGTGGATTGCGACATCTACCACCGACGCCCAGGAGGCCCTCGTGCCCCACCGCAACGCCCCGCTGACCCCGACCGGACGCCTGCGCCCGGCCCGGTGCGTCGTGGAGGAGGGCTGGTCGCTGCGGCGGGCCGCCGAGCGGTTCCAGGTTTCCGCCACCACCGCCAAACGCTGGGCCGACCGGTACCGGCAACTCGGCGAGGCCGGCATGCACGACCGCACCCGGCCGCCCGCATCGCAGCCCCCGCCGGACGCCGCCGGGTGTCGAGGCGCAGGTGCTCGCTCTGCGCCGGGCGCACCGCATCGGTCCGCCCGCCCCGCCCGTACCGGCATCGCGCCGTCCACCGCGCACCGCATCCTGGTCCGGCACGGCGTGGCGCCCCCGGGCGGCATGCGACCGGGCCACCGGCGAGCCCGTCCGCCGCTTGCGAGCACCAGCGCCCCGGGGACCTGGTCAATATCGACGTCAAGAAGCTCGGCCGCATCCCCGACGAGGGCGGACACAAGGTGCCGGGCGTGCCGCGGGCCGCGTTGACCGGCACCGCGACAGCGGCGGCTACCTCTACCTGCATACTGCGTTGGACGATCACTCCCGTCTGGCCTACACAGAAGTCCTGGCCGATGAGACCGCCGCCACCTGCGCCGCGTTCCCGGTCCGCGCCACGGAGTGGTTCGCCGCACGCGGCATCACCATCCGGCGCGTCCTGACCGACAACGCCTGGGCCTACACCAAGACGACCAGGCGCGCCACCTGCGCGGAGTTGGGTATCAGCCCCCGTTGGACCCGGCCCCGGCGTCCCCAGCCCAACGGCAAGACCGAACGATTCCACCGCACCCTGCTCGAAGAATCGGCCTACCACCGGCCCTACACCTCGGAAACCGAACGGCAGGCCCCCTTCGGCAACCGGCTCGACCGCTACAACCACCACCGACCCCACGTCGGCATCGCGGGCCCAACCCCAGCCGACCGCGTCACCAACCTGTCCGAACAACACACCTAGGTTGTGTCCGGTGCATCTTGACGGCTGCGCGACCGCCTCCGATGCGGGTGCCCTGCCGACACCGCAACGTGGTCGAACACCGCACCAACCGACCCGAAACGAGGCACAGCCTCGCCACCCGCCACATCAGGCCCGCCCTTGCCCACCGAGCCGGAGCACCCCGGCCACCGCGCCGCTACGGACCCAGCATGATCCACCGGACACGCTTAGGACGGCGATTGTGCCAGCGCCCGCACCGCCACGTGACGGCGCTGGAGTGGGCACACCAAGGTCAACGGGGCAGGCTGAAGAAGCTAGTAATACCACGGGAAAGCCGACCAATCAGGGGCGCGCTTTCCCAGAACACATCGCGGCCCTCAACCGTCGTGTCATCTACCGCAGCGCTGTCCGTCCGACCACGGGTTCCCCGAGATGTACATCCAAGGGGGACGCCCTGAGACAAGGTCCCGCTGTGGAGCGCGGCATTCGCACCGACACCCAAGGCCCCTTCTCCCTCGACCAGCCATCTGCCTAAAAGGCCGCCCGCTACGCCACGTGACGGTGCCGGAGTGGGCACGCAAGGTCAACAGGACAAGTCTGGAGGAACCTACCGACGGTGCGGCGCTGGCAGGTCGGCCCCACCGAGGAGACAGACGGGCGCCCACCCCACCGTCTGCGACGAACGCCGACCCACCGGCCGACACGTTCCGGAAAAGGTGCGACGACACGAATCTCACATCGACGAACGAAATATCAGCGGCACTGCAGAAGAGGCAGTAGAAACGTCCTTGAGGATCACGCGGCCCAGGAGACGGTGAAGTCTGCTCTAGATGGGAAAACCCGT
Source organism: Actinomadura keratinilytica (assembly GCF_039539665.1). Taxonomy (NCBI): domain Bacteria; kingdom Bacillati; phylum Actinomycetota; class Actinomycetes; order Streptosporangiales; family Thermomonosporaceae; genus Actinomadura; species Actinomadura keratinilytica. Next base: position 32,340 of record NZ_BAABDO010000008.1, on the reverse strand, counting down.
GCCTGTTCGTCGCTCTCATCGGTTTTCCTTGCAGTTCCGAAGGCGTGGCCAAGGCGTAGAGTCACGAGGAACCGGCAGCGAGATGGAGCCGGCGGGCCCGAGCGCAGGGCACGCCCGTCCGACGGCCCCGCTGGCCGGACGGCTCGGCGCCGATGTGCCGCGTTGTCCGGTGGGGCTATGCTGGGCCCTGGATCGCAACGAAGGTAGGCGACAGTGACGGAAACGAACTCGAATATCTACAATCCGCAGATCATCCGCCCCCGGCGGACGATCGGAAGTCGCACCTTCGACTTCTCTCGGCAGGTCGCCGTCATGGCGATAATCAACCGAACCCCTGATTCCTTCCACGACAAAGGCCGGACGTTCGCCCTGGACGCTGCGGTGGCCGCCGTAGAGAATGCGCTCGCGCATGGCGCCGACTGGCTCGACATCGGAGGCGTGCCGTTCGCCCCGGGTCCTCCCGTCAGCACGGCGGAAGAGATCGACCGTGTGGTTCCCCTGATCGAGGCTGCTCGCGCCCGTACCGACGCGGTGATCTCGGTCGAGACCTTCAGGCCGGACGTCGCCCGCGCCGCGTTCGCCGCCGGCGCCGACGTACTGAACAACACGAGCGGGCTGCATGACCCGGCTCTCGCTGACGCCGTGGCGGAAGTAGGCGCCAGCCTTGTGATCACGCACAGCCTCGCCCAGCCCCGGACGCCCTACCCTCGTCCCGTTTATGACGACGTGGTGGCCGAGGTCGCCGAGTTCCTCAGGGATCGCGTCGCCCTCGCGGAAAGCCGCGGCGTCCCGTCCGACAAAATCATCATCGACCCGGGGCACGACCTCAACAAGAACACGTACCACTCACTCGAACTAACGCGACGCCTAACGGAAATCGCTGATATCGGCCACCCCCTCCTCGTGGCTGTGTCCAACAAGGACTTCATCGGCGAAACGGTCGACCGCAAACAACTGGAGCGCGTAGAAGCGACGATCGCCACTGTCGCAGTCTGCATCATGCAGGGGGCCAGAATCGTGCGCGTGCACGATGTCGCCGAACTCGTCCCGGCCGTTCGGATGGTCGAGGGAATCCTGGGATGGCGTCCTCCCGCAGTGGCCCGCCACAACATTGTCTGACCACCCGAAGCCAGCAAGTGCATTTCGCAGATTTCTGCTCACCCGTGCACACGGCCCATGAGCGCCCCGGGATACAAATCCGCAGACCTGCGGAACCCCCAGGCTCAACCGGTCCGCAGCGGATGAGTGCTCGTCGGGCCCCTTGCTCCCTTTCATGGCACTTCGCGCCGGGCCCGGCGTGCTCTCCTGCGTCGAGTGCCCCGATCGGACCATCAGCCGGCACAAGCGGCTTCGCGATGCAGGCGAAAGGACGTGGCAGCCTTTCCGCGTGACTGAGTGCTGCGGGACGCAGAGGCGGTCAGTGGAAGCCCCAGAGGGACGCACACTCGCCCGAACGGACTACTCGAGGCCCTGCCCACTCGCACGGAAACCACGCCGAGCCGACGGCGCACCGGGTACCTCGATCGGGGCCGCTGGTCACCACGAGCGGCTTCGCGATGCGCGTCGGTCCGCCAACGCCTGCAGGCCAGGGCTGGACTGCGAGCGATGATGCCTGCACGATGCGCTATGTGAACCTTGCGACGCTCGGACGTCGGATGGCCGATCCGGCACGGGACCGTAGAAGTGAGAGCGGCCAAGAGGCGCTCGGCATGCCGGGCGGTGATGAAACATGCTGCTGATCGTCTGGACCGGGCTCGGCCTCCTCATCGTGCCCCTGCTGATCGGCGCCGGAATCGTCGCCGCGATGCTCCTCGGGGAGCTTTTCGGTCCCATCGGCACCTCGGTGGGACTGGCGGTCGGCACCGTCCTCCTCGTCGTCGTGGGCCGGGCCGTGAACAGGCATCACAATGAGCACACCCTGTACGGCATCCCTGTCCAGCACTGGGCCTGGATCCAAGGCTTCTTCACCGCATTCAGCATCGTCCTCATACTCACCTCCTGACCACGCCCGTCCGATCTCGGCATCCCGCCGTAGTCGATCTCGCGTGCGGGTTGGGCAGGTGGAGGAACCGGCCGATAACTGGGGGAGCTGCACTTCTGCACCGCCCCGGAGTTCGACGCCGAGTGGACCGAAGACGGCGTTCGCCGGAACAGCGCGGAATCAAGAGGCGCGGTCAGGGCGAGTGGCGCCGCGTGCCGGTCCCGCCCCGCTGACCCGCGTCTCGCGTCGGCACCTGGCCGACGGGTCCCGGTGGGCGTCTGTTCTGGGGCGTGCGCGGTGGGGAGCTGTCGACCAGCACCTACCGGCGCGCGTGGGACAAGGCCAGAATGGCACTGAGCAAAGCCGAGTACGCCTCACCGCGTACGACCTGCGGCATGCCTGTGTGTCCACCTGGCTGAACGGTGGCGTTCCGGCACCCCAGGTCGCCGAGTGAGCCGGTCACAGTGTCGAGGGCGTGCTTCGCGTCCACGCCAAGTGCATTGAGGGCAGGACGAGGCGGCCAAGCGCCGGATCGAGGCCGCGGATGCCTGGCCGAACTGGAAAGATCGCGGGCTGCTTTCCCGTCCTGTCTTGGGACACCCATGGAGCCGGCCAACCTTCGCCGCAGCTGGGGGCGCATCCGCGAGGCGGCCGGCCTCGGCTCCATGCGGTTTCACGACATGCGGCATTACCTGCGTGTCGCTGCTCCTGGCCCTCGGCGTCCCGCCGCACGTCGTCAGGGACATCGTCGGGCACAGCGACATCGGGGTCACGATGACGATCTACGCCCATACCTCCGACGACAAGCGGGCGGCGCTGCGGAAGCTGGGGGATGCCCTCGGCTAGGGGCGTTGCCGTCAGGGTTGCCGTCAAAACGCCCGGCTGCGAGTGTGCGGCCGGGCGTTTGTGCTGTTCATACGGTGTGGGCAGGGGCGGGGTCGAACCGCCGACCTTCCGCTTTTCAGGCGGACGCTCGTACCGACTGAGCTACCTGCCCATGACGCACCGGAGACGGCGGTACGCCTGGCGGTCCTGACGGGATTTGAACCCGCGGCCTCCACCTTGACAGGGTGGCGAGCACTCCTAACTGCTCCACAGGACCTTGCACTCCTGAGCGTAACCGCTCCGGAGGTGTTCCTTGACCGGGCCTCGCCGGTGTTCGGCAACGACCGAGAGCATACGCGATGCCCGAGGTGAGCGCCAACTCGTTATCGCGGCCGCCGACCGCCGGATCGGGTGGGGTGCGAGCGGCGTCGGGAGCGAGACGGTGCTGGTGGGAGCCGCTTCGGGCGGGTAGACGCAGGGAGTGCTGCAAAGAGTGTCGGTGTCGTCGCGTACGGTGAGATCGGATGGTGTTGCGCGGCGTTTGTGCTGGACAGGGGGTCTCTTACAGGTCCGTGCGGCGAGTACCTAGTATGACCCCGGTCACCCACAAGGGGACTGCAGACACCGTCGTCCCACCCGGACGGCGGAGAAGAGAAAGGCCCAAAGGCGCATGGCTCCACACACTGCCGACCGGCCCCCTGAGGAGGCACAACCGGCCGGGGAGGGCTACCACCGGGCGCTCGGCACCCGGCAGATCCAGATGCTGGCGATCGGCGGCACCATCGGCACCGGCCTGTTCCTCGGTGCGGGGACCAACATCGCCAAGGCCGGCCCCAGCTTGATCCTCACCTACGCGATCGCGGGGCTGGCGCTGTTCTTCGTGATGCGGGCGCTCGGCGAGCTGCTCACCTACCGGCGCGCCCCGGGCGGGTTCGCCGACTACGCCCGGGAGTTCCTCGGGCCGTTCTGGGGGTACGCGACGGCCTGGACGTACTGGGTCATCTGGGTGACCACCGGGATGGCCGAGCTGACCGCCGCGGGCCAGTACGTGCAGTACTGGTGGCCCGACTTCGACCAGTGGAAGACCGCCCTGATCGCACTGGTCGTGCTGTTCGTGATCAACCTGATCTCGGTGCGGCTGTTCGGCGAGCTCGAGTTCTGGTTCGCCATGATCAAGGTCGCCGCGATCGTGATGATGATCCTGGTCGGGCTGGCGGTGCTGGTCTTCGGGTTCAGCGACGCCGGACGCACCGCCTCGGTCACGAACCTGTGGGCGGACGGCGGGATCTTCCCCAACGGGTTCGGCCGCACCATGATGACGCTGCAGATGGTCATGTTCGCCTATCTGGGGGTCGAGCTGGTCGGCGTGACCGCCGGCGAGGCCAAGGATCCCGAGAAGAACATCCCTCGCGCGATCAACGCGCTGCCGATCCGGTTCGCCCTGTTCTACCTGGGGTCCCTGCTGGTGATCCTGTCGGTGGTGAGCTGGACGGAGTTCGAGGAGGGCACCAGCCCCTTCGTGCTGGCCTTCACCAAGATCGGCATCCCGGCCGCGGCGGGCATCGTCAACTTCGTGGTGCTCACCGCCGCGCTGTCGTCCTGCAACGCGGGCGGCCTGTACTCCACCTCGCGGATGCTGCGGACGGCCGGGGCCAACGGCGACGGCCCGCGGATCCTGGCGCGGCTCAGCGGCCGCGGTGTGCCCGTGCTGACCGTGGTGATCTCGGCGGTGGTCATGGGCATCGGCGTGGTGGTGAACGCGGTCGTCCCGGAGAAGGCGTTCGAGTACATCACCTCGGTGTCCACCGGCGGCGCCATCATGGTGTGGACGGTCATCGTCGTCGCCCATATGCGCTACCGACGCGCGGTCGCCGCGGGCCGGCTGGCCGCCGCCCCGTACCGCATGCCGGGCGCGCCGTTCACGAGCGTGCTGGTGCTGGCGTTCTTCGCGTTCGTCACCGTGCTGATCGCCTGGGAGGCCGACACCCGGGTCGCGCTGTACGTGATGGCGGGCTGGCTGGTGCTCATCGTCGCGGGATGGCCGTTCGTCCGGCGCGGCTCGCAGCAGACCCGGATGGCGGCCGTCCCGGCGTCCGCTCGCAGCACGCCCCAGAACGCCGGCTGAGCCGGGGGCGCCGCCGTGAGGACACATCGGCCTTACGGCGGCGCCCAGCGGCTTGTCCTCGCGGTGGGGAGTTTTCCACCGCGTCGGCTGCGCGGCCCTTAGGGTGAACGTGTCGCAGGGCGACGGCCGTCATGAACCTCGGGAGACCGGGGAGGGCAGAGGTGACCGGCAAGACGGTGGTGCGCGGGCTCGGAGCCCGCCTTGACCTCCCCGGTATCCCCCGGACCATGCTCGAGATGCGCGTCCGCTGGGTGCTGCTCGTCGTGGTGGGCCTGGCCAACCTGGGCGGCGCCGCGGTGGTCCTGCTGTTCGCCATCTTCGTGGTGCCCGATCCGCCGCTCGCCGACCCGGAGTACGCGCGCGTCGTCAACACCGTCGCGTTCTTCAGCTATCCGGTGGTGGCCGCGCCCGTGACGCTGCTCGTGGCGTGGCGGCTGTGGCGCCCGGTCGTCCGGCTCGTCCGCGACAAGGGCGTCCCCGACGCGGCGCAGCGGCGCGCCGTGCTGCTCGGGCCGCTGCGGCTGACCCTGCTGGTGGGGCTGATGTGGGGCGGCGGCGCCGCGGGCTGGTTCTTACTCGACCTGTTCCTGTTCACCGGCCGGCTGGCCGCCAAGGTGGGGCTGACCTGCCTGCTCGGCGCGTTGACGACCTGCACCATCGTCTACCTGCTGTCGGAGCGGCTGCTGCGGCCGGCGGCCGCGCTGGTGCTGGCCAGCGAGCCGCCGCGCGGCCTGCGGCTGCCGGGCGTCACCATGCGGGTCATGCTGGCCTGGGCGCTCGGCACCGCCGTTCCGATCCTCGGCCTGATCTGCGTGGCGGTCGCGGCGCTGGTCGCGCCGGGCATCGGCACCGCGCAGCTCGCCGTCACCGTGCTGGGCCTCGGCGGGGCCGCCCTGGTGATCGGGATGCAGGTCACCTACATCGCGACCCGCGCCGTCGCCGACCCCATCGCGTCGGTGCGGGAGGGCATGGCCCGCGTCGAACGCGGAGACCTCGGCGCGCGGGTCGAGGTGTACGACGCCAGCGAGGTCGGCCAGCTGCAGGCCGGGTTCAACCACATGGTCGCCGGCCTGCGCGAACACCAGCGGCTGCGCGACCTGTTCGGACGGCACGTCGGCGAGGAGGTCGCCGTGCTGGCGCTGGAGAGCGGCGACATCAGGCTGGGCGGGGAGACCCGCGAGGTCGCCGTGCTGTTCGTCGACCTGGCCGGTTCCACCCGCCTCGCCGACAGCCGCTCACCCGACCAGGTCGTGGCGCTGCTCAACGCGTTCTTCGGCGTGGTGGTGAACGTGGTCGGCCGCCATGGCGGCTGGATCAACAAGTTCGAGGGCGACGCCGCGTTGGCCATCTTCGGCGCGCCCACCTGTCTCCCGGACGCCGCGGGCGCCGCGCTGGGCGCCGCCCGGGAGCTGGCCGCCCGGCTGCGCGAGGAGGTCCCGCAGCTGGACGCGGGCGTCGGCGTGTCGGCGGGCCCGGTCGTCGCCGGCTACATCGGCGCCGAGCAGCGCTTCGAGTACACGGTGATCGGCGACCCGGTGAACGAGGCCGCCCGCCTCAGCGACCTCGCCAAGACCTTCCCCGGCCGGGTCCTGGCCTCCGGCGCCCTGCTGCGGGAGGCCCGCCCCGCCGAGGCCGAGGAGTGGGAGCTCGGCGCCTCGGTCATCCTGCGCGGCCGCAGCAAGCCGACCAGGCTCGCGATGCCGCACCCGCCCTTCGTGCCCGCCGCCCGGCGGCGCCTTCTGCCACGTCCCCGCGTCGTCCGCCGCCGTCGGCCTCCTGCGGACGACACGTCGCCGTGGCCCGGCGTCGTCCGGCAGCCGAAGCCGTCCCGCACGAAGATTGCCAACCTCAAGCCTTTCAGGCGCTCCGAAACCGCAGACGAAGCAGCCCGAGACGACCAGACCCGGCCCGCGGCCGCTCCCGCGCACCCCATGGCGGGCAGCCCCGCAACGCCCCCGCCCAGCGCCGACCCGACACCCTCGTCCGACGCCGGGGCGATGCCCTCGTTCGGCGCTGACGCCGCGGTGGACGGCGACTGAACCGGCCGACTGGCGGTCGCTGAGCAGGCGTGGGTTCGTCCATCGACGTCAGTGCGTACGGCGCGGTGCCGGCGGTGGGGCCTGGTGGGTTTGCCCGTCGCTGCCGGTCGCGCTGCTCGGGCTGGGGCTGTGCATGACGTCGAGGAGCGCAGCCTTGCCGGTTACGGTCGGCGGCTTGGTGTTCTGATCGACGCGGTGCGGCGCATGGTGGTGTCGGTGGCTGGTCAGGCGGCCGGTGTGCGCAGCAGGAGCAAGGTGGGGGAGGCCAGGTGTTGGCGACGCTGACACAACGGCATGGGCGGTTTGCGGCGGTGGACGGGGCCCGCGACGGCACGACGGGTTGCGAAACTTTCTGCTTATTGACGTTGTGCCGTCCGTCAGAGTGCATGCGGCCGATGGATTCTCCGGATCGACGGCTCCGGACGTGCGTCAAGGTCCTCATGCGTCGCCACTGGGAGTGCCGCGAGACGGCGGGCCAGCGGATTAAGGCGGGCCGATAGTGCGGGGGCGGCCTGTCTCGTCCACGCGGATTACACGAGCTGCTATCGGTCTGTTACTTGAGCGTCACCGGACGGCTCAAGGGTTGGACCGACATCGCCTACCTGCAAGGGGTGCCAATGTTCCGACGGCTCGGTCTCACCCTCGCCGCCGCCGCGGCCGCCACGCTGGTCACCGGCACCGCGGCGGACGCGGCCGCATCGACGTCGAAGCCCGGCAAGGTCGCGGTCGTCGCGCACCGCGGTGCCTCCGCGTATGCGCCGGAGAACACCATCGCCGCGTTCGAACTGGCCCGCAAGCAGCGCGCCGACATGTTCGAACTGGACGTGCAGCAGACCAAGGACCACAAGCTGGTCGTCATCCACGACACCACGCTGGCCCGGACCACCAACGTGGAGGAGGTCTTCCCCGACCGGGCGCCGTGGCGGGTCGCCGACTTCACCCTCGCGGAGATCCGCAAGCTGGACGCCGGGTCGTGGTTCAGCGCCGAGTACGCCGGCGAGCGGGTGCCGACGCTGGGCGAGTCCCTGCGCGCCATGCGGCACAGCGGTATCGGGCTGCTGCTGGAGGTGAAGTCACCGGAGCTGTACCCCGGTATCGAGAAGCGGATCGCCGACGAACTCAAGCGCAACCCGTCGTGGCTGCTGCCCGATCCGCGTAAGCGCCGGCTGGTCGTGCAGTCGTTCAACTGGGAGTCGATGGAGCGCTTCAGCGAGATCATGCCGCGGGTACCGATCGGCCTGCTCGGCACGCCCGCCGTCGACCGGCTCCCGGTCCTGGCCGGGTACGCCGACCAGATCAACCCGCAGTACACCGCCCTGACCTCGGCATACGTCAAGCGGGTGCATGCGCTGGGCATGGAGGTCTTCACCTGGACGGTGAACGACCCGGCCGCCATGCGCAACGTCGTCGGGCTCGGCGTGAACGGCGTCATCACCGACAAGCCGGACGTGCTGCGTCAGGTCCTGACCGGCGGTGCGCGGAAGCGGGCCGCCGCCTGATCTCCATGCCGATACGCGCCGCCGACCTCCCCAGCGGGGTCGGCGGCGCGACCATGTCCGCTCCCGCACGCCGGCGGTCTGCACCGGTGCACGGACACCGGCTCCGCGCACTGGGGCGCGTCTGTTGAACGCCCCGATGCCCCGCCCCTGTGCCGTCTGGTGTGAAGCCGCTGCGCGCCCACCTGGACTGTGCACCGGTCTGCGCATGGGCGGACGCTGGGGTGTGCAGATGGCTGCGTACCGGCTCCTAGACCGGCCCGAACACGGATCTATGCACCAGGCCGTACGACGGTGGCCCGCGCCCCAGCCCGGTGTCGGGTCGTGCACTGGGGGCGCTTGTTGCGCTGCTGTGCGGCGTCGGCCTCGGCGTTGGGCCGGGGTAGGACGTAGGGGCTGTAGGGGCGCACGATGGCTGGACACCGGCCGCATATGGGCCACGCGCTGGCTCTGCCCACGGGCTCGCGCGTCGAGACACCGATGGGGCGCGCACTGGGGGGTGCTGCGCGCTGCACTGGCCTTGGCATCGAGGTGAATGTTGGGCCTTGCGGCGGGACCTCATGGGGGTTCGCAAGGTGGTTTGCACATTGGGTCGTGTACCGGGCCGTGGATGGCCGCGTGTTGGTCTCGTGCACCGTCTGTGTGTGGGGGCGTGTGCGGGACGGGGCGTTAGGGCGGGGCGCCGTCGGCTTTGGGCGCGCAGTGGGGGGACGGTGGCTCGCATTGCGGTCTGCGCGCCGGGCCGTACGGTGGCTCGCGCCCCCGCCCGCTCAACGGACGTGCTGGGGGTGTCGGGGGCTGGGTTCGGATTTGGAGGCGGGGTAGCTTCAGGGCATGGGCAGGGTGCACGACATGGGCGGGCAAGAAGGGTTCGGGCCCGTGCCGGTCGTCGTGGGAGACGAGCCGCCGTTCCACGCCGACTGGGAGGCCCGCGTGTACGCGCTCAACATGACGCTGGTGAACAACGGGGCCTACCACCTGGACGAGTTCCGCGACGCCATCGAGAGGCTGCCGCCGGAGGTCTATCTGCGCAGCTCGTACTACGAGCGCTGGCTGCTGGCCATAGAGAACCTCCTGGAGGAGAAAGGGCTTGGCTGACGACACGGGCACGCCGGCGTACGGGCCCGGAGACCGGGTGCGGGTCCGCGCCGTCGACCCGCCGCACCACACCCGTGTGCCGCGTTACGTGCGGGGCCAGGTGGGCGAGGTCGTCGAGGCGCACGGCGCGTGGCCGCTGCCGGACGACCGTGTGCGCGGTATCGACCCGCCGCGCGTGGAGACCGTCTACAGCGTGCGTTTCGCCGCCCGCGACCTGTGGGGGACGGGCGGGCACACCGTCGCCGTCGACCTGTGGGAGTCCTACCTTGAGCCATGCTGACCTGCCGGTGGCCGCGCGCGTCCGCCGGCTGGAGGAGCGGGCGATCGCGGCCGGGCTCACCAGCGACCGGGAACTGGACGAAACCCTCAGCCGGTTCATGCGGGACGCGTCGCCCACGAACGGTGCCCGGCTGGTGGCGCGCGCCTGGACCGACCCCGCCTTCCGCGAACGCCTGCTGGAGGACGGCAACGCCGCGGCCGCGGAGGTGAGGCTCGGCGCGTCCGGTTCGGTGCCGATGAGTTACCGGCTGAAGGTCGTGGAGAACACCGCACGCGTCCACAACGTGATCGTGTGCACGTTGTGCTCGTGCTATCCGGTGTCGCTGCTGGGGCCGTCCCCGTCCTGGTACAAGAGCCACGCCTACCGGGCCCGGGTGGTGCGGGAGCCGCGCGAGGTGCTCGCCGAGTTCGGCCTGGTCCTGCCGGACGAGGTCGAGATCGCGGTGTGGGATTCCAGCTCGGAGGTCCGCTACATGGTGCTGCCGCGCCGTCCCGACGGCACCGAGGGGCTGGCGGAGGAAGCGCTGGCGGCCCTGGTCACTCGGGAAGGGCTCATCGGCACGGCCGCCGTGTGACATGCGGCCCGGGGCGGAGGGCCGGAGACGGGGGAAGGGCGCGGGGGCCGGGTGCGGGGTTGGACCCGGCGGCGCGCGTGAACGGTGAGGCGGCGGTCAGGCCGCGGGCGGGATGGTGGCGCTGGACAGGTGCATCCAGCCCGTCAGTTCCGCGTCCTTGACCTTGCAGGTGACGCGCTGGTAGCTGGCCGGGTTCACCGGGCCCGGCGCATGCGCGATGACGAACTCGTAGACGTAGGCCGAGGCGATGAAACCGACGTCGGCCTGGGTGCGGTCGAGCCATTCCCGCAGGACGGGCGCGTCCAGCAGCCGCGCCGTCTGGATGATCGCCAGGCCGGAGACGCCCTGGTCGTCCGGGACGACGGGGCCGACGTGCAGCGCGACCCGAAGCTGGAAGCGGGTGCCCCCGTCGGCGGTGCGGTTGTGGCGGCGCAGCCCGGCGGTGAGCCGCGTGAGCATCGGGTCGACGACCCGGCGGGTGGGGATCTCGGCGGGGACGATCACCAGGGCGCCGTCGCCGCGGTCCTCGCGGTGGCACGGATCCCAGGGCACCTCGGAGTACTCCAGTGCGTCGCGCAGCAGGTCGTACATGACGCGGCGCACGACGAGCCGGTCCTCGTCGGTGCGGTGCGTGCCGCTGAACCCCACGATGTCGGTGAACAGGATCGTGCAGTTCTGCCCGGCGCGGATGTCGGCGACCGGTGCGGCGACCGGCGCGGACGCGTCGGTGTCGCGGGGCGCCGCCGGAGCCGCCGCCGGCCACGGGGAGTCGCTCACGCGGGCGGACGGTGCGGTCTGCTCGGCGAGCCGGTCGTACATCTGCTCCTCGATGACGCGCAGGATGCGCGGGTGCTCGGCCAGGATGGCGGCGAACGCGCCGGTGGACACGCGCAGCGCCTGGACGGTGTCCAGGGCGACCACGGTGGCCGAACGCCGCCGCACCTGCATGGCGGCGCGCTCCCCGATCAGGTCGCCGGGGCCGCGGACGGCGATGATCCGCTCCCAGCCCTTGCGCCGGACGCAGATCTTCACCCAGCCGGACCGGATGATCAGCACGTGGCCGGCGGCGTCGCCTTCCCGCCACAGCACGTGGCCGACCGGCAGTTCCACCGGTTCGGCCTCCTTGGAGAACGCCTCGCGCTCGGCGTGGGTGAGGGCTCCCCAGAAGCCGCGGCCGGGGGCGGGCTGGTCGTAGGGAGTCGGCCGCAGGTCCATCGCCGGCGCGGTCGGCTGCACGCGTGCGGCGGGCCGGCGGTGCGTGGTGTCCAGCGAGCGCAGGGAGGGACGGGTGACCATCGCGTCCGGGTCGTGCCGGTGGGGGTGGTAGGTCATCATCGCGCCCTCCCGGGCCGGCCGCCGGCGCGATGTGCGGCGCGCGGACGGTCGGATGAGGGGGCGCTGGACGGGACGGGCGTACGGCGAGGGGTGCGTGGCGGCGTCGTCCGGGAGCTGCCCGGCCCGGTCGGGGCCGCGGGACGGCGGCGCACAGAAATGACGTCGGCTATTCGACGCGGATTCTGCTGTGTACGCATGGTCGAGAATCCCAAGTCTCGAAGGCGGCTTGCGCGAGTGCCCGGATTCGGTCGCGTGGCCTGGGAATACCGGGCGATGGCGCGGTGGGCGGTGCGCAAGTCGCGGTCACCTATAGCCTCTGCCGCTTGATCGCGGTTAGACTGGGTGAGTCCGCTGGAGGTGTTTTGCCTGGTCAAACAACCGAACTGCGGCGATGACGCAGGGCGGTCACGGCCCGGCGAACTCATCTGACGGTTCCGAAGGGTCGCCCTTCGCTTTCCTTCGATTCGCTTGGCTGGCTACCGGTGTGATCGATGGAGAGCGCAGGGCGGCCCTTGGCGTTTCCAGGTGAATGCTTGGAATGTCGATGCCTGCGGGACCTCCTTCGTATGGACGGCCCGGCGCGGGCGCCCCGGGCGTGGCGGGGCCGGTGCGGGACGGCCGAACAGGGGGCCGACCCTGAATCCTGACCCTGCGTCAAGATCGTTTCTTTACTCTAACATGTCGCGACGCTGTATGTCAGCGCGTATCCTGTTAATCTGCTACCTAGCACCGTACAACATGGTCTAGTGCCGCGCAGCAGTACGCAAGCTGAATTTCGCGTTACCGGCCACGTGACGGAGGGGTGTTGGGGTACAACGGAACGGCGGCGTCGGGGGCAGCTGTCGAGTTGCAGGTGACCGGCGCGCCAGGTGCCCGACTGCCAGGTGGCACATCGGCATGTGATATCGACCACACTGCGACTACCTAGAGTGAGCGTTTGCGATGGCTAGTGATCAGGGCCCGGTTGTGCAGAGCGCGCTGCTGCGTAGTGAGCTCGTCCGGCTCCGAAAAGAGAAGGGAATGACGCAGGAGCAGGTGGCACGGGCCCTGGAATGGTCCCCGTCCAAGGTCATCAGGATCGAGGGCGGAAAGAACGCCATCACCCGCACCGACCTGCAGGCTCTGCTGATGGTCTACGACGTCACGTCCGAGAGCCGGCAGGAGAGGCTGCAGGCCCTGGCCCGCGGCGCCCGCGAGCCCGCCTGGTGGAACGCCTACAAGAACGAGCTGGACGACACCTTCCTGAACTTCGTCGGCTACGCGGCCGGGGCGTCCTCCATCCGGAACTTCCACGGCACGGTGGTGCCCGGTCTGCTGCAGACCCGCGAATACGCCGAGGTGCTCGCCACCGGCATGGCCAGCCCCACGAGCCGCGCGCTCGCCGTCAAACTGCGGATGCAGCGCCAGGAGGAACTGGCCCGGCGGCAGAACCCGCCCCGGCAGTACTACATCGTCGACGAGGCCGTGATCCGCCGCCATGTCGGCATCGAGACCGACCCGATGATCATGCCGAACCAGCTGCGGCACATCGCCGACTCCGCCGAGCGCAGCGACCTGCTGACCGTCCGCGTCATCCCCTTCTCGCGCGGTGCCCACCTGGGCATCTACGGGCCGTTCACGCTCCTGGAGTTCGAGGGCGGCCTCGGCGACGTGCTCTATCTGGAGGGGCGGCCGGGCACCAGCGTGATGATCACCGGCGACGATTCGCGCATCGCCGAGTACCGCGACAACTTCGAGGTGCTGCTGGAGGACGCGCTGCCGGCGAATGACTCCATCGAGCTGATCCGGCAGGCCGCCGAGGACCTCATGAGCTGACCGCGGATGCCGTTCCGGCACCCCTGACCTCGACGAACACGGAGGTGACCGCCCTACCGACACCCCAAGGCCGAGCGGGCGTCATAGCGACATCACGTGATCTTGTGATCCCGGTGTAGGCGGGATAACTGAAACCGTTTACACTCGTGTCCGGGAAATTTTCCACAAGGTCGTGGTTTGTCATGCCCTGCTTGGGGCCGGTGGGTGCTCTTGTCCGGATGACTCGTGCGACAGGCCCGCCGGCGACTTTCACAGAGGGGTGCTGGATGGCCGACCGTCCGTCGTCGAGGAGCCGGCTTGCCTGGCGCAAGAGCGGCGCGAGCCAGGAGGGGGACGAGTGCGTCGAGGTGGCGGCGCACGAAGGTCGCGTGTACGTCAGGGATTCGCGTGACAGTTCCGGCGGCATGCTCGTCCTGGAAGCGGCGCAGTGGCGCGCCTTCCTCCGCAACATCAAAAGCGGCGCCGCCGAGCCGCGGTGAGCGGCTTGCCCCGGCCCGCCGCCCGGTCATGTCCGGAACGGCGCGACGCCCTTCCGGACGTGCTCTGGACCATGTCGGCATGACCATCGCACGATTAAGCGCTCACCGCCCCGACGGGGCCGTTTCACGACAGTTCGCCCTCGCATTTCAGCGTCTCGGACGCCCCTTGCCTACACGGCGATGACCTGCGGAGTCGTGCCAGGCGCGGCGGTAGCCCGACGTTCTCCGGGAGATGGGCGGCGGAGTCGCTGCGTGTGCGCGAGGCGTGGCGGAATGTGTTTTCCGTAACGGGTCCGCGGAATGTCGCGCCGCCCTTTCCGGGATGGCGCGGCATCGCGGCAGCGGCGGCGGCTCTACGCAACGTGTCTTTTTGTTCGCGGTGGGTTGAGTTTCGGTGCTGAGACGCGGGAAGCCGACGAGAACAAACGCGTTTCGGCCATTCCGTGACTGCTCCGTCCATTAGGATTCTCGCGGCATTGTGCGTGGGCGGGGCGCGGGGACGGTGCTCCCCGGGTGCGGGGCGGCGCTCGGTGGCCTTCTTGGTACGACCGGAAGGGACGCCATGGCAGAACGCAGGGCAGGATCGGCGGGGCGCCGCCGCCAGGGGGGAACGCGGCGGCGGCCCAAGGCGGGGGTGCTGGCGAGCGTGCGCGGCTACCGCCCGTCCGGAGTCGCGTGGGCGGCCGGCGGGGTGGGGCTGGTCACCTTCGTCGTCACGATCCTGGTGTTGCACATGCTCTTCGGCGGCGATGACGAACGCGTCCCGCAGGCCGCCGCGGAATGCCGGTCGTCCGCGTGCGCCGACGAGCCGCCGGCCGTCCCGCTGGCGAGCGAAGGGCCGGCGGGGCGCGATGACAGGAGCGAGCCGAGCCCGACGCGGTCGGCCTCCGCGTCGCCGTCGGCGTCCCCGTCGCGGTCTGCGGCCTCCGCCTCGTCCACCTCCGCCTCGCCCACCTCCGCCTCCCCCTCCGCCACGCCGAGGGCGACGCGGAGCCGGGCCGCCGCGCCGACCCCGTCCCAGCCGTCCCGGACGGACGGGCGCGTCACGATCAGGTACTCCACCGTCAACGACTGGCGGGGCACCTTCCACGGCGCCTACGTCGTGACCAACGGCAGCGGCTCCGACCTGCCGTCGTGGCGGCTGACGTTCAGCTATCCGCCCAGGAAGCTGACGGCGCTGTGGCCGTACGCGTGGTGGCGCCACGGAAGCACGATCATGGTGAGCGGCGGGGCGCTGCCCCGGGGCGGCAGCACGACGATCTACTTCCAGGGCAACGGCGAGCCGCTGGTCCCGTCCTCCTGCACCTTCAACGGAAGCGCCTGCACACCGGGGTGACCATTCCCCGTGTTTGGGGTGTGCCCTGCGGGTATTTAAAGCGCCTTCCGGAAATGCGGTCGAGCCGAGGGGGCGCCCATGGTTCGCATGAGGATGGAAGGCGACACGACCCAGTGCCGCGAGGCGAGGACGGCGGTCCCCTGCGCCGCCAACGTCACCGTCGGCGCCTCGACACGGCCCCGCTGCCGGTCGTCCTCGTCCGGACGCCATCGCGACGACCGAGGGTGAGCAGGGTGGCCCGCACTTACCAAGATCATCCGCGTTACGAGCCGTCGGGGCCCGACGAGGAGCGGGACCTGCTGGGCCAGTACCTGTCGCAGATCGGCGCGACGGAACTGCTGACCGCCGAGCAGGAGGTCGAGCTGTCCAAGCGGATCGAGGCCGGGCTGTACGCCCGCCACCTGCTCGACACGGGGCGCGCGCCGCGCACGGCCGACGCCACGCGCGCGGAGCTGGAGGCGCTCGCCCGGGACGGCCGGCTGGCCAAGGACCACATGATCAGGGCGAATCTGCGGCTCGTGGTGTCGGCCGCCAAGAAGTACGGCGGACGCGGGCTGCCGATGCTCGACGTGATCCAGGAGGGCAACCTCGGGCTGATCCACGCCGTCGAGAAGTTCGACTACGCCAAGGGATACAAGTTCTCCACCTACTCGATGTGGTGGATCCGGCAGGCCATCGGCCGCGGCCTGGCCGACAAGGCCCGCACCGTCCGCCTGCCCGCCCACGTCCTGGAGGAGCTGACCCGGCTGGCGCGCATCGAGCGCCACCTGGAGACGGCGGGCCGCGAACCGACCGCCGAAGCGGTGGCCGCGGCCGCCGGGCAGCCCGTCGACCGGGTCGTCGACCTGCGCCGGGCCGCGCGCGAGACCCTCAGCCTGGACACCATGGTCGGGGAGGACGGCGAGACCCGCGTCGGCGACCTGATCCCCGACGCGACCGCCGTGCCGGCGTCGGAGATCCTGGAGTTCGAGAACCTCGCGCAGGAGCTGCGCGCCCTGGTGGACGAGCTGCCGCCGCGCGAGGGCCTGATCCTGACTTTGCGGTACGGGCTGCGGGACGGCCGTCCGCACACCCTCCAGGACATCGCCGACCGGATCGGCCTCACCCGCGAGCGCGTCCGCCAGCTCGAGAAGGGGGCGCTGGCGCGCCTGCGCGACCCGTCCCGGTGCGATCCTCTGCTGGCCTGGGTGAGCTGACTCCCGCCGGCGCCGTCCGCCGGTGCCGCACCCCGGGAAAGGCCAAGCGGAGGATCGCCGAGAACCTCCCTGGGTAATGCGATCATCGCGTAGAGTAATCGGGCGGTCTCGTCGGGGTGTCGTGTACCCCGTCGTTCGGTAAGCGGACATCCGATCGGCGGATTGCTGTCCGGCGGGGCCGGCCCACCGCATCGCGTCCGGAAGGCCGGCGGTCTTTCCGTCGACCCCCAGGTCGTCGGCGCATGGCCGGTGCGGTGGGCATTCGCCCCCTGTTCGGCTATGCCGCGGCGTCGGCGCGCCGCCACAGGTCGCGCAGCGCGTCATTGACGAGCGTCGGCTGCTCGGTGTGCGGGTAGAACCCGGGGACGCGCAGCCGCTCGGCCCCGATCCGGTCGGCGATGAAGTCGGCGGCGGCCAGCAGCGGCTCGCCCGCGTACCGGCGATACGCCTCGGGAGCGCCCTCCCACGTCCCCGTGATGATCAGCGTGGGCCACGCGGCGTCCGCCAGCGGCTGGAGGGGCACGTCGGCGTCCCAGCAGGGCCGTTCGCGCATCGCCGCCCGGACGGTCCGGAGCCGCTCGGGGGTCGGCTCGGGCATGGGCAGGCCCAGCCCTTCGGTCGACATGCGCAGATACTCCTCCGGCGACAGGTCCGGGGGGAGCTCCGCGGTGGCCTGGCGGCTGCGCTGCAGCGCCTCCGCCACGACCGGGTGGTCGGCCGCCGGGCGCAGGGCCCCGGGCTGGATGAGCGTCAGCGAGCGCACCAGGTCCGGACGGCGCGCCGCGGCGAGCATCACGGCCACCCCGCCGTAGGAGTGCCCCACCAGGTGCGCGCCGCCGGGGATGCCCGTCAGCAGGCCGACGATGTCGTCGGCGTCCACCTCGTAGTCGGTGCGGTCGATGTCCGGGCTGGCGCCGTGCCCGCGCCGGTCGACCATCAGCAGCCGGTAGGCGTCCGCCAGCGGCCGCTGCGCGCCGAACCCGTACCGGTCGTCGGTGCCCCACGTCATCACACCGTGCGCGAAGATCGCCGCCGCACGTGCCGAACCGTCGCTGTCGTCCCAGACGGTCACGTGGATGTCCGTCATCACACCCCTCTCCGTTGAACGGTGGCTGATGTGATTAAAACAAACGTTCGATACGCGGCCTCGGCACCCCCGTCCGCCAAAGGGGCGGACGGCCCACCTCGTTGAGGCCGACGGGTATCGCTGGGTCCAGCGGGGGAGTGACTAGCGGGAGCGCGTGGGGACGAGGAGGTCGAGGTCGGCGCGGGTGACGTGGGCGCGGTCGGCCAGCCGGTCGCGGTCGATGCCCGTCTCGCCGACCAGTTCCACGGCGCGGGTGAGCATGGTGGGGCCTTCCAGGGGGCGCGCGGGGCCGGGTTCCCGGCGGCGCCGGCCCTGCCGGCTCATGGCGCTCATCGCGTTGCGGTACGCGGTCTCGGTCATGATGCCCAGCGTGCGGGCGCGGAACAGCAGCGCGGCCATGCTGACGCCCCAGACGGCCCGCAGGTCGGCCAGGCGGTCCCAGTCGGCGGTGCGCGGAAGCTCGTCGGCGATGTCCTCCTCGGGCATGAGGAACTCGGCGGCGAAGCGGTGCGCCTGGTCCTCGATGACCTTGCTGCCGGGTTCGGCGTCGGCGTGCATGACCAGGTGGCCGAGCTCGTGGGCGCCGTCGAAGCGGTTGCGCCAGTAGTCGCCCTTGGCCGGGTTGAACAGCACCATCGGGCGGGGGTGGGCGCCGATGCTGAACGCGTCGACCCGCTCGGTGGACGGCGGCAGGATCAGCACGATCACGCCGTGCCGCTCCAGCAGCCGCACGACGTGCGGGACGGGGCCGGGCTCGTCCAGCAGCGCCTTGCGGGCCAGGCGCGCCGCCTCCACCGGGCCGGGGCCGGCGATCTCGTCCGGCGGCACCGGGTACTCCGGCAGGTCGGCGGGCGGGAACTCCACCAGCTCCTCCAGGGCGGCGACGATGTCGGCGGCGATCCGCCCGAAGGCGAGGGCCTGGTCGCGCTCGATCTGCGTGGCCGAGCGCAGCGACCGGAAGTGGGCGTGCGCGGTGTCGAGCGTGACGGGGCCGCGTCCGGCGTGGAAGAACTCCACCGGCACGCCGAGCGCGATCGCCAGCCGCGACAGCGTGCCCTCGGACGGCGGGTGCACGCCGCCCTCGTAGCGGCCGATCGCGGCCGGGGTGGTGCCGACCGCCTGGGCGAGCTGGTTCTTGCGCAGCCCGCGCAGCCGGCGCGCCAGGGTCAGCCGTCCGCCGTCGAACAGCCGCCGCGCCTCGGCGAGCCGCCTGGCCGTGCGGTCGTCGGTGGTGAGGTCGTTCACTAGGCCGTTTCGGTGCTCGTCCGTCTCCTCGTGGCGCCGTGCCGCCGCCGGTTCGGCTCGCGCAGGCGTACGGGGGCGTCCGCCTCGTCGTCGGTCCACAGCGGCAGGGTGGGCTCGACGAGCTTACGCCGCGGATCGGGCCCGAGGGTGTCGTCGTTGATCGGCCGCAGCCAGTGCCAGGCCGCGCCGCCGTCGGCGTTCAGCCGGGGACGCCCCAGGTACAGCTCCATCTCCAGCGGCTCCTCGGTGGCGCTGTGCGCGAGGACAAGCGTCACCACCTCGGGCGTGTCGCATGCGGGCGCGATGCCCAGATCGAGGGCGAGCTGCGGGTCGTCGGGGAAGTCCTGCCGCGCCACGGCCTGCTTGGTGGGGCTGTCGCGGTCCCAGCGGATGGCCCGTACGGCGCCGAACTCGTGCCGTTTGAGCAGCACGCGGTACCGCCCGCACCGCCAGCCGGGCGAGTTGTTGAGGTTGTCGCGCACCACCGCCGGGCGGTCGCCGCCGTCGGCGCGGCGGCCGATGCGGAACACCCGGTCGAGCCGGCTCTCCAGCACGTCGAACGACGCGTAGCCGAACGAGCGCTCCTTGAACCCCGCCGAACGGCTCAGCGAGCCGAAGACGGCCAGCGTCGCCTCCCGGTGCGCCTCACGCGCCGCATGCAGGAAGCCCGCCGCGTGCAGCTCGTCCCACGCCTGCTGCTCCTCGCCCATGCCGCGACTATAGACACGCCCACCGACGTTCTTACGCGGCCGCGGCGCGCGGGTCAGGACGCGAGGAAGTCGGCGATGGCGGTGCCGAGGTCCCGCTTGGTGACGGCGCTCATGTGGTCGCCGGGGATCTCGGCGTACTCGCCGTACAGAAGGGAGTCGGCGAGGGCCTCGGCGGAGCCGTTGTCGTCGTCCTTGGCGCCCGCCAGTACGAGCGTCGGGACGGTGATGCGGGCCAGCTCCTCGGGGGAGGTGTCGACGAAGGAGTCCAGCAGGCGCAGCAGCGCCTCGGGGTCGCCGCCGACCGTCTTGAGGAACGCCTCGGCCTTCCACGCGGCCGAGCCGCGTTCATGCCTGCCCAGGTTGGTCAGGACGTGCCGGAAGTGGGCGCTGCGGCCGCCGGCGTCGACGATGCCGTCAAGGCCCATCCCGGCGACGATCGCGCGGCGGGGGGTCGCGCCGCGCGCCAGCATGCGCACGACGGTGCGCGCGCCCAGCGAGTAGCCGCCGAGGTCGTAGTCGGTGAGGCCGAGGGCGTCCAGCAGCGCGAACCCGTCGTCGGCCAGCACGTCGGGCGGGTAGGCGGCGGGGTCGTGCGGCTTGCCGCTGTCGCCGTGCGCACGCAGGTCCGGCATGATCACGCGGTGGCCGCGCGCCGCGAGCTCGGCGGCGTGGCCGTAGCGGATCCAGTTGACCGTGGCGGTGGAGAAGTAGCCGTGGATCAGCACCAGCGGCCGTCCCTCGCCCACCTCGCGGTACGCCAGGTCGACGCCGTCGCGGCCCTGGAAGTGACGGACGGGAAGATCAGTCATGCGCGGCTTCCTTGTCGGATCGACCCCACGGTTCGACCCCATGGTTCGCATGGTGCCGACCCGCCAGCATAGATGCCCCTGCGCCGCCGGTACGTTGGCGGGGTGGCGCGGGGAATCGGCGGTGCGCCCCGGTCGGCACGGACCTACCCGTCGCGCAGGGACGCCTGGAGTCCGGCGGCGGTCGGCGGGTCGGCGCCGATGCGCGTGCAGGTGATGGCGGCGGCCGTGACGCAGCGGGTGAGCACGTCCGTCAGCTCCTCGGCCGACGGCGGCGCGAACCGGTCGCCGGTCGCGGCGCCGTCGGCCAGGGCGTCCAGCAGGGCGGCCTGGAAGGCGTCCCCGGCGCCGACGGTGTCCTTGACCTCGACGGACGGTGCCGGGACGCGCACCTGCGCGTCGGCGGTGAGCGCGAACGCGCCGTCCGCGCCGAGCGTGACGACGACCAGCCGGGCGCCGCGGGCCAGCAGGCCGCGGGCGGCGTGCTCGGCGGTCGTGTCCGGGTAGAGCCAGGCCAGGTCCTCGTCGCTGGCCTTGACGACGTCGGCGACCTCGGCGAACCGGTCGCAGGCGGCGCGGTAGGCGGCCCGGTCGCGCTGGACGGCGGGCCGCACGTTGAGGTCGACGGCGACCGCCGTACCCGGCCGCTCGCGCACCTGGCGGCAGGCGTCCAGCACCTTGGCCGCGCCGGGCTCGACCACCAGCGCCAGCGAGCCGGTGTGCAGGACGGCGGTGTCGGCGGGCACGGCCAGCTCCTGCGGATCCCAGGCGGCCAGGAACTCATACGACGCCGAGCCGTCCTCGCCGAGGTAGGCGAGGGCCACCGTGCTGCGGTCGGTGGCGCTCGGCGCGCGCCGCACCTCGACGCCGATGCCGTCCAGATGGGCGCCGATCTGCGCGCCGGGCGGGTCGTCGCCCCAGGTCGTCACGAGGGTGACGGGCCGGCCGAGGCGGTGCAGCCCGACCGCGACGTTCGCCGGGCTGCCGCCGGGCACCGGCGGCACCTGCGCGGCGCCGGCCTTCCACAGCAGGTCGACGAGCACTTCGCCGACCACGGTCACGCGGCTGCGCATGGTCGTCCTCCGTTCGGTTGCGGCCGTCGGTCGGCAGGCTAGCCCCTCCCGGATCCTCTCGCGATCCGAGAAAGTTGACATCAACTAATCGGCTGCACATAGTTGTAAGCAACTATTCGTCCGAAGCTAAGGGGGATGCGACATGACGACGGTGCGGACCGCGCTGGTCATCGGCGGCGGCATCGCCGGTCCGGCGGCGGCGATGGCGCTGCGGCGGGCCGGCATCGAGGCGGTCGTGTACGAGGCGTACGCCGAGTCGGCGGCCGACGGGGTGGGCGCCATGCTCGGCATCGCGCCGAACGGCATCCAGGCGCTGCGCATCATCGGCGCCGACGAGGCGGTGCGCGCCGTGGGCCAGCCCACCCGCAACATGGTCATGATGGACGGCCGGGGCAGGCGGCTCGGCGCGTTCAACGCCCCGCGGGGCCTGCCGCCGGGCGTCGCGCTGTGGCGTGCCGACCTGCACCGCGCCCTGCGCGACACCGCCCTCGCCCAGGGCGTGGCGTTCCAGTACGGCAAGCGCCTGGTCGGCGTCGAGGAGGCGCCCGACGGCATCACCGCGCGGTTCGGCGACGGCACGACCGCCACCGCCGACGTGCTGATCGGCGCCGACGGCATCCGCTCGACCGTCCGCGCCCTCATCGACCCGGACAACCCCGGGCCCGAGCACGTCCCGCTGCTGAACTTCGGCGCCGTGGCCCGCACGACCGTCCCCGGCGACACCGAGAACATGTACTTCGTGTTCGGCCGGCGCGCCTTCCTCGGCTACTGGCCGCAGCTCGACGGCACCACCGCCTGGTTCGTCAACCTCCCCCACCGGGCGCGGGTGACGACGGCCGAGGCCCGGCGCACGCCCCCGGACGAGTGGCTGCGCCGCCTGCGCGAGGCCGTCGGCGACGAGACGCCCGGCCGCGACCTGCTCGCCCGCACCGACCCGAAGGACCTGATCGTGCTCGGCACCATGGGCATCATGCCGAGCGTGCCGCGCTGGCACCGGGGCCGGATGGTGCTGGTGGGCGACTCGGTCCACGCGCCGTCCCCCAGCTCGGGGCAGGGCGCGTCACTGGCCGTGGAGAGCGCCGTTCAGCTCGCCCGCTGCCTGCGCGACCTGCCGGACGTGCCGTCGGCGTTCGCCGCCTACGAGCGGTTGCGCCGTCCCCGGGTGGAGAAGATCGCCGCCCGCGCCGCCAAGACCAACGGCACCAAGGCGCTCGGCCCGGTCGGCGCCGCGTTCATGCGGCTGTTCATGCCGATCGCGACCCGCACGTTCCTCAGCGGCGAGAAGACGCTCGGCCCCGAGCAGCGCTACCGCATCGACTGGGCCGCCCCCGCCGACGCCTCCGAGTTGGTGAACACCGCCTGAACGTCGATCAGGTCCCTCCGCGTCGGAGTGTTCGCCGCGTATTGTCCTATTTGATCGACTTTCGTGGGGGATGGGCTGTTTGTTGGGTCCGCCCCGGGAAGCGAGGACAAATGAAGACGGTGCTCCGGGCCCCCGCCCTCCCCTCGGCGGCGATCCTGGTCGCGGGGACGGCCCTCGTCGGCGTGACGGCCGCTCCGGCGCGGGCAGTGGACGACCCGGCCAAGTCCGCCACCCCCGTCCACACCGCCACGGTGCTGTTCAGGGGCGGCCACAAGGAGTCGCTCAACGGGATCACCTACCACTCCTTCCGGATCCCGTCGATCGTGCGCACCAAGGCCGGCACGCTGCTGGCGTTCGCCGAGGGACGCGCCTCCAGCAACAAGGACTGGGGCAACATCAACCTCGTCTACAAGCGCAGCACCGACAACGGCGCGACGTGGTCGAGCCTGAAGGAGGTCGTCGGCGCGGGGCAGGGGACCTGGGGCAACCCCACCCCGGTCGTCGACATGCAGACCGGCACCATCTGGATGTTCATGTCGTGGAACCCGGCGGGCTACAGCCAGCGGGGCGGCTACGACCCCGACACCGGCACCACCACCACACCCATCACCAAGTGGGGCGACCGCCGCACCTACCTGATGCGCAGCACCGACGACGGCCTGACGTGGAAGGGGCTGGACGGCACCTCCACCCCCACCGACATGACCGAGGCGCTCACCCCCAAGAAGAAGGCCAACGGCGCCGAATGGGCGTGGGACGCGATGGGGCCCGGCAACGGCATCTATACCCGCGAGGGCCACCTGGTCGTCCCCGCCCAGCACCGCAACATCATCAGCTTCGACCACGGCCGGACCTGGCAGGTGCAGAAACTCGGCGAGCAGACAGGCGAGGCCACCATCACCCAGCTCACCGACGGCACCCTCTACCGCAACGACCGCCCCACCACGTCCTCATGGGAGATTGCCAAGCGGCGCTGGGTCTCGCGCGGTAGCGCCACCGGCACCTTCTCCGCCTTCTCCCCCGACTCGACCCTGCTCGACCCCCAGTGCGAGGCGTCGGTGCTGCAGTACAACAACGACTCCCCCGCCCGCACCGTCTTCCTCAACCCGGCCAGCACCGTGCAGCGCGCGAACAAGATGCGCGTGCGCATCAGCTACGACGGCGCCCGCACCTGGCCGGTCAGCCGCCCCCTCGGCGACGGCCCACTGCCCTCGGGGGCCGGCACGGAGGGCGGCTACTCCAGCATGGCCAAGACCTCCGACTACCGCATCGCCGCCCTGGTCGAGAGCAACCTCGACACCTCCGAGAACGGCAAGTCCTACCGCTCGATCATCTTCCGCAAGTTCAACCTCTCCTGGATCCTCAACGGCTGACAACGCCCGCCGGCGTCGAGCCCGGTGCGGTCCCTGATCCGCAAGGCCGTCCAGGCCGAGTGGAAGTCCGCCGGGAGGCGTCCCTGCCGACGGATGGGAGAGCATCCCGTAGACGCTCCGACGACCCTTCAGAGCCACCCGAAGCCCACCACGACCGCCGCGAAGCCAGGAGCGCCGCCTCGGCGCCCGATCGCCGCAGACGGCCACAGTAGGTGGAGCCAGAGAAGAGCCTGATAGCGGGCAGCGAGCTCGACACGGCGTATCCACGGCCCGCGATGGCGCTCGGGACGGCGCGGCCGTACCCGACGGCATGGCGTCCCCGGTGGTCGGCCGGGTCGAAGGCGGGTGGACGACCACCGCTGCTGTCGGTCCTGGCCTCCCGCAACCGGGACCATGGCGGGTGACGCTCGCCGCACTTTGAAACACGCCCTAGCCGGGGCGTCGCGCTGCCGCGCAGGCAGACCGGCCGCAGCACGGCGCCCCGTCCATGCCGTCCGCCGCCGATCGAGCTCGCGTCCTGGCCGGTCGGGCAGGTCAGAGGCGTCCGTTGCGGCGCAGGACGTCGATGGCGCGGACGGTGGCGTGGCCCCGCCAGTCCAGGGCGCCCGCGGGCGAGATGTTGGCGTAGTCGACGGTCCAGCCGCCGTCCTCCTGCTGGAGCGAGGCGAGCCGGTCCAGATCGGCCGCGATGACGTCCGGGGCGAACAGCACGCGTGCCGGACGGTCGGGCAGCGGCGCGAAATCCAGCGGGTGGAGGGTCTCCTCCTCGGTACCGCCCTCCACGCGCATCCGCCCGTCCGCGGGGATGTGCCGCCGCATGCGCTGGAGGAGCTCGGCGGCCCGCTGCGGGTGCGTGTCGTGCACCGCGTCCAGGAAGCGGACGACGAACGCCAGCACGTACGCGTGGGGCGTCTCCTCAAGAGACCCGATCGCGTCCAGACAGTAGCGGGTGGCGCGCTCAAGCCACGGGTGCCCGGCCACGGCCGGATCGTGGACGGCGACGCGGTGGGCGGCGGCCGCGGTCACCGCAGTGATCTGCAACGAGGACACCGTGGGGTCGCCGCCCGCCCACCAGGGCGCCGTACCGGCGGTGGTGGACAGCGGCAGGACGAACGGCAGGCCCCCGTCCGGCAGCGTGACCGCCGCCAGCCAGTCGCACAACGCCCCCGCCTGCGGGGCCGTGGCCGGGGCGATGTCCTCGAACACCTCGAAGGCGTGCAGGGCCGCCCCGGGCTGGCTCTCGGGCGCACGCAGGTCCGGCTCCAGGCCCCACCCGTAGCCGCCGTCCGCGTTGCGATACCCGTCGAGTGCGGCGAGTACAGGGGCCGGGTCGCCGCTCCCGGACGTCAGCAACTCGAAACGGCGGCGGTCCAGGACGCGCGCATGCGTGGCCATGAACTCACCGGCTGCGGAAACATCGATGGTCATGCCCACAGCATGAGCTGGTGCCGCCCCACGGGTCTTGTAGGAAACGGTCACCGTCGTCCATACGCCGGTGCCGCCGGCCCACGCCGGGCGGTCAGGGCTTGCGGGCGACGCCGCCGAACGAGTCGATCGGCTGGAGGTCCTCGACCTGGGGGAACTCAGGACGCCACAACGGCGTGGACACGACACCCGGTTCCACCAGCTCCAGGCCCTCGAACAGGGACTCGATGAACTCGGGGGTGCGGGCGTGGTACGGCACCGTCCCGGCCTCGCGGCACAGCCGCAGCGCCTCGCCGCGGGCGGTGGCCTCGGCGGGCGTCCACTCGTCGACGCCCAGCACGTTGGTGCCGTCGTTGACGGCCACGTAGCTGCCGGACGGCAACGCGTCGACCAGGCGCCGCACGACACCCCGGGGATCGTCCTCGTCGGACACGTTGCCGACGATGCCGAGCAGCAGCAACCCGATCGGCCGGGTGAAGTCCAGCACCGCCCCCGCCTGCTCGATGATCGCCTCGGGTTCCCGGATGTCGGCCTCCAGGTAGGCGCATTCGCCCTCCGGGACGCTCTTCAGCAGCGCCCGGGCGTGCGCCACGACGAGCGGGTCGTTGTCGACGTACACGACCCGGCTCTCGGGGGCGTCCCGCTGGGCCACCTCGTGGGTGTTGTCGACCGCCGGAAGCCCGGTGCCGATGTCGAGGAACTGCCGAATGCCCTGGCCGGTCATGAAGTGCACCACCCGCACCAGGAAGGCGCGCGACTGCCGGGCGACGTCGGCGATCTCCGGATACACCTCCATGATCCGCTGGCCGACCTCGCGGTCGATCGGGTAGTTGTCCTTGCCGCCCAGCCAGTAGTTCCACAGCCGGGCCTGGTGGGGGCGCGTGCTGTCGATGGGCGCGGCGGACTTGGACGGCGACGTGCTGCTGTCGGTCATGACGACCTTTCGGACTCCGTGACAACTCTCGACAGCTACCGTAATTCGGGGCGAAGCGGGGCGAACCTAAGGATGTCCGCCATCGGCCGCACTGTCCCGCCGGGGCTCGCCGAGATCACACCCGCGGACCGCACCGACCACACGACACGCAAGCCGGAGACGTTGGAGACAGTGCTCTCAGCCACATCCGGGGCACCGATAGACCCCGGCGTGCCGGGCTGGGCCGATGGTTGCTCCCGCCAGGCGGCCCAGCCCGGCACTCAACGCGCACCGGGCCACGGCGTCCGCCGAGATCAGAGCCGCGCCCCCAGGTCCGCCCCGTTCTTGGGACGCAGGAAGTCCGAAGACCGAATCGACCCGTCCGCGTTCCGCGGCCCGGTGATGACCGAGGCGTCCGTGCTCACCAACGACGAGTCGTTCCAGGTCCCGCCCAGGTTCCACGAGTTCCCGCCGCCGCCCGAGTTCGACCCCAGCGAGACGGCCGTGCCGTTGCTCGCCGACAGGTTCTTCGTCAGCGTCGAGTCCGAGTCGGCGAAGTCGAAGCCGTTGCCGGGGTTCTTCCAGGCCGTGCAGCGTTCGATCGTCAAAGCACCCGGGTTCCCGTTGTCGATGAACCCCGCGACGGCGTTCTGCCAGGCCATGCTGTTGCGGACGATGTGGTTCGCCGCCGGATCGGGGTCACCGCCGCCCATCTTGAACCCGTTGCCGTCACCGGTGTAGTCGGGCAGGTTCCACCTGTTGAACCCGTTGCCGTACGCGACACTGCCCTCGATCAGGATCGGCGACAGGAACTCCCACACGTCGAACCCGTCGTCGGAGTTGTTCCACAACCTGGCCCCGCGTACGACGTTCCCCGTCCCCGCCCCCTCCTTGATGGCCAGGCCGTCGGCGCTCTCCCCGTTCTTGCGCGGGTCCCGGTTCCCGTAACTGTCCAGGTTGATGATCTGGTTGTTGGCGGACGAGCCCTGCAGGTGCAGCCCGCTCTCGTAGTTGTCCCTGGTGGTGAGCCGCTCGAACACGTTGTTGTTGGCGTCCAGCCCGAAGATGCCGTACGGCCCGTGGACGATCTCCAACCCGACGATCCGCCAGTAGTCGCCCTCGATGTGCAGCGCGCCGCGCTGCGCCCGCGGAATGCTCGACCCCACCTCCCCGGGCGTGTACGGCATGTTCTCCCCGTCGATGACGACCCGCTCACTGCCGTAGGCCGTCAACGTGATCGGGGCACTCGCCGTCCCGTTCTTGTTCAGCTGGACGTTGGTGCTGGGCGCGTACGTCCCGCCCCGCACGTAGATGGTCGTCCCCGCCTGGGCCAGGTCGACCGCCTTCTGGATCGTCGCCAACGGCTGGGCCGGCGTCCCCGGATTGCTGTCACTCCCGTTGGTCGCCACGTACAGCTCACTGGCCGCCTGCGCGGACGTCGCCCCCACCGAGACGACCCCCATGGCCGCCACCGCGAGCACCGACCCCATCACGCCGACGCGCCGGAGAAAAGCCATGCTCAACACACACCTCTCCGCGTTTGGTACAGGGCGCCCCAGGCTATGGAAAGCGCTTTCCAGACACAACCCCTATTTTCACACGCATTCACCACACCCCCTCGCCCCTGCCACCCAAGCCGCCCCGACCCGCTCCTCCGCAGTACACCGGATGAACGCCAGGCGCACCCACCGATGCAACCGCCCCCCACCCGAAAAGATCCACAACAGCCGACCACAACCCAACGTGCCGCGCAGCGACAGCAGCTGCGCTAGGGCCTGTCCGGTCGATCTTGATGTTTGGCTGAGGACGATCTTGGGACTGGGTTTGATGGCGTGTCGTGGTGCGACGGCATGAGTTGACCGATGCGGCCTGGCGGCGGATCGAGCCGCTTTTGCCCGCCCAGCCGCCCCGGGTGCTGAACGGGATCCTATGGAAGCTCGCCACCGGTGCCCCGTGGCGGGACCTGCCCGACCGGTACGGCAACTGGAAGACCGTGTACGAGCGGTACCGGCGGTGGGCCGCCGACGGCACCTTCGATGCGATCCTGACCCATGTGCAGGTCCACGACGACTCGGTGGGGCGCATCGATCGGACCGTCAGCGTCGATTCGATGATCGTGCGGGCGCATCGGCACGCCGCCGGGGCCCGCGAAAAGGGGAGCCGGACGGGACGAACCGGACACCCGGCCAGGCGCTCGGGCGGTCACGGGGCGGGCCGACCACCGAGATCCACCTGGCGGTGGACGGGCGCGGCCTGTCGTTGACGGTCGTGCTCACGCCCGGCAACGTCAACGACTGCACTGTTTTCCCGCAGGTGCTATCGGCGATCACGGTGCCGCGGACGGGTCCGGGCCGTCCCCGGTGCCAGCCTGACCGGGTGATCGCCGACAAGGCTTACGGCTCCAAGGCGATCCGCCGCTCACTGCATTGCTTGAGCCGGTTGATGCAGCGTTCGACCACGTTGCGGCGCCGGTAGGCGGCCGGGCCGAACACTGGCGGGCGCCCGCCGCGCGAACCGCGGCGGACCCGTGCATGGAGCGGCACAGTCCGTACGGCGCTTTACCGCCTGGGTGTACGAGCTGCCCGCCACATCTGGGGAGGTACACGTCGTCGTCATAGCCGACATTGGCCTCCGCTGCAGCGCGGCGACCGCGACCGCGGCGATGTCGTCCTCGTGTGGACCGGCACCCGCCGTAGAGGGCTTGGGCCACGCCCTTGGTGCAGATCGCTGGCCCTCACCGCCACAGCACGTTGCCCGCGAACTCGCCGGGCCGCCACTCCGCTGGCACCTGCCCCGAGCCACTGCTCAACGACGTCGGCCTGCCGAGCCAGAAGCTGCCGAAGCCCGCGGCGACCACGACAACCGACATCCGTACCCAACCGGTCCGGTCCGACGACTCGCGGAGAGCGGTTCTCCTCCGCAGCAACGGTCGCTGTGAGAACCTCTGCGCAGGTCAACCCGACGACGTCACCGACTCCGGCGACCCGATCCTCGAAGTCGGCCAGATAGACGACCGCGCCGGTTGGGGCCGCGACCACCCCGAGCAGATGATCGCCCTCTGCCCCAACTACCACGCCACCAAGACAAGGGGCCGCAGCCGCGAAACCCTCCGCGCCCTCCTCCGCACCGAAGCCCAGTCTCGCCACCACACATGGATTTCGCATGTTGTCGGCACCTAACCGACTCATCGGCTGCGCCAGCTTGCTGCGACAGGTCCCCGGCAGCCTTCTACTTCCTCTCGGTCTGACCGAGTTGAGTGGCATGATGCTTCTACACTCAATGTCCGTTGTGATCTAAAGTGTCGGGCATGGTGGGTGGGCAGATAGTGCCCGGGGATGTCCGGACTCGGGCGGAGCTCAAGGAGCTGTTCGGAGGGGGTACCCAGGGAGGGATTTGCCCTTCGCGGACGACAGCGAACGTGCTGGTCTTCACGGATCCTTCCGTTGGGGAAGCGCAGGGCTACCACGACGGATGGCTAGCGGAGGAAGACGAGTACGGACCGGTGTTCGAGTACACCGGGCACGGTCAGGGCGATCAGACCTTTGAGGGACTGCATGGCACTGGGAACCGAGCGATCCTGCAGCACGTTGACGAGGGGCGAGCGCTGCGGCTGTTCAAGGCGGTCGGCAAGGTTCCCGGCACCGGCACCAAACTTCAGCGCTACCTTGGACGCTTTGAACTAGACAACATCCAGCCCTATGTGGTGCGTGAAGCGCCAAACGATAAGGGCATCATGCGGCGGGTAATTGTGTTTCGCTTGCGGCCCATTGAGGAGGAATTTGAGCGACGGGACGATGATGCGATCCCACCGGCGCCAAAAACACAGGCGACCTCTGTTGCGGCCGATGTGACTACCAGCGCGATCGTAGAGCCGGAGATCAATAAAAAGACCAAGAGCTCTCGGTCGGCGGCCCCCAAAACGGTAGCAGAGCGACGAGAAGCCGAACTGGCGGATAGGTTCCTGGCGTTCATGGGCGCTAGAGGACGCAAGCTGAGACGCTTCCAGATCAAGGTAAAGGGCCTGACAAGTACTCTGCTAACCGATCTGTACGATGAGCAGGCGCACGTGCTCTATGAACTGAAGGGCACCAGCACGCGCGAGGCAGTGCGCATGGCGATCGGCCAGTTGCTGGACTACAGCAGGCACGTCCAGCCTGCTGCACCCCAACTGGCGGTGCTTTTGCCGGAGGCACCCCATGACGACTTGCGTGCTCTGCTGGAGTCGCTCGGGATTACTCTCGCCTACTGGGATGGCAAGACCTTTGTCGGCGTTCCCGGCCTCGATCCTTCCGTCTGATCACGTACAGGCTCTGGTGCGTCCTGTGGAAGTGCAGAACAGTCTTGGAGACGGCTCCAGGTTGAAAAAAGGGTAGACGGGATGCGTAGCGAGGAGCCACTGGCCTTCCGGTATCCAGCGCCTCAGCTCGGGCGGAGCGGTGAGTCGGATGCAACAGGTGGCGGCTGAGCTGCCGCGGGACAGTGGTTGGCTGAGGTGCTGCGCTGCCGGGTACTTCCGCTAGGCGGCCGGGCCGCATCCGCGGCGGCTGGGGCGCCTCGCAGGCGTGTTCCGCGGGCAGTGGTGTAAGCGTGTGGGCGTGTTGTGGCTACATCTTGGGATGTAGGGGCGCTGGGGAAGGTTACGGCCGGAGCCGGATGCCGGGGTGATCATGGGCGGGAGAAGGTCGACCCATGCGAATCCTCACTGTTTCCGCTCTCACCGTCTCTCTGCTGGCCACCGGTACCGCGGTCGCCCAGGCCCGGACCGTGCCCGCCGCCGCGCCGCAGGCCCGCTTCTCAGCGATCACTGTCACGCCCGAAGGGTTCACCGCTCCGGCCGTCGTGTCGCAGGACGCCGCGTCGTTCCAGGTGACCACGACCGATCCCGGCGGCGCCTACATCGGGCTGATCGGGCTGCGGAAGGGGGTGTCGCTCCAGCGCTACCTGGCGGATCTGGAACAGGCCTACGACGAGACCGACCGTGAGGCGGCCATGGCCGGATCGCGGGCCGTTGAGCGTGACGTGGTGATGTACGGCGGCGCGGCGGTGCTGCCGGATGCCCCCGTCACCTTCACGCCGAGGTTGCGGCCCGGCACGTACTACCTGATCGACTTCAAGGACGTCGGTTCGCCCGGCTTGGCGGACAAGGTGCGCAAACTGCGTGTCGTCGGGCACGGGGGAGCGGTCGTGCCCCGTGCCGAGGCGGAGATCGTGCAGGTGCAGACCGCGGACGGTCCCCGTTTCCGCGCCCCGGCGCAGTTGCGGGCCGGCGCCGCGGTGCGGGTGACCAACCGCTCCCGTCAGTTCAATGAGGCGATCTTCATGCCCGTGCGCGAGGGGACGACCCGTGCACAGGTCGGCGCCTTCTTCGCCGCAATGGAGGGCGGACCCGCGGCCCCCTACCCGTTCATCGGCGGTCCTGTGGGCATGGTGCCGCTGTCGCCGGGCCGTTCCACGGTCATCTCCGCCGAACTGCGTCCGGGCACGTACGCGCTGGTGACTTGGGTGACCGACTACCGTACGGGGCGTATGCACGCGGCCCAGGGCATGAACGAAATCATCACCGTGAGGTGATGTGAGGCGGTGGCAGCGCGGGGCCTCGTGGCCGTTGTCCGTCTCACTTGACGGCGATGAGGTCGCCGCACTCGAGCGAACGGTACTGGGTGCTGGTGGTGGTCGGGGGCATTAGAGCTTGTCTCATTTGGCTTGATCGATACTCTGTCGCTCGTGGTGATGGTCGAGCGGCTGGTTCCAGACGAGTTGTGGGAG